>JAWXAX010000087.1 GCA_034439735.1 Rhodothermales bacterium
AAAGTGAAAAGTGAAAAGTGGGAAGTGAACTACAACCCATCGCACTTAATCTGCATTTTTTGATGTTTAATCACCAGTCAAAAGACTACACCGCCGATGGCCAGCAACCGATCGGTTTGCAGGTGGATATCGGAGAAATAGACTAGCGCGGTGTAGAGATTTTCGGGGCGGGGGACGGTGCCGCGGGGTAGGCGGTTGTCGCCGGCGATGTACCGATATTCGTATTGCCCCTGCTTGAGGAGGCGATCCGCCTCGTAATGCCCTTCCGCCTCGTTCCACGTCATCCGCGTCGCGAGCCGATCGTCCCAGCCGTTGAAACTGCCGCTGAGTGATACGCCGCCGTCGATGGGCCGGCCAGAGTCCGTCACGAAACGGAAGCCGACGTTTACGTACTGGGCGGACACATCGGGATTGGCGACATCGGTCACGGCGCCGGCGATGACGGTTTGGCCCCGCAGAAACGGCGCCAGCGGGTTGCCCGGAAACCGCGCGTAATCTGGCTCCAGCGTCACCCGAAACGGTGCTTCGTCAAACGCGACGCGGGCCAACTGATTGCCCACCCGGAGCGCGCTGAGATCCAGAAAGTAGTCGGACGTGATCGGCTCGAAAGCCTGGTCGGGCTCGAGGTAGAATTGGAGCGCCGGCGACTGGTACAGGCGCGGCTGCTCCGAACATCGGGGCGCCTCGAAACGACCATTGCGGACGAAACACACCTGGAAGTCGTACGCTCCCGGTTGCAGCGCCGGCGAAGGGAGAAACGCCGCCGACGGTTGCACGGCGCTGAAGCCGCGGTCGCTCATGATCATATTCTCGACACCCAGTTCGAGTGCCACGGCCTGCTCGGTCACATAAAACGGCCGCTCGAACAGGACCTCATCCTCCATGCCCTGCTCGGTGACACGGAGGATGTAGTTTCCGCTAAGCAAAAACGACACCGCGTCGCTCGGGAAGCGGTAGACGTAGTGGGTGTACGGGACGTCGGTGGCTCGGGAGGGCGTGAAGTTAATGAGCTGATCTCGATGGAATCCGGCCAGGTACTCGGACGGCGTGAGGTCACGCTCCCAGGCCGCGTCGGCGTGGTAGAAGAATACACTCAGCGGCCGGCCGGCCGGCTCCAGGAGGTCGAATTTGAGTTCGAGGCGATCCGCCGACCCCAGCGCGATCGTCGGGAACTGGACCTCATAACTCGCTCCCGGCTCGGTGGGCTCGGCCACCCCGATCCGGTAGAGTTGCACGCTCTGGACCGTCGAATCGACGTCGGCCAGGGCCATCCCAACAGCGGCGCGCGCCGGCGAGCGCTCGATGACAAAAGGCTCGCGCTCCTCTCCAGCCGTTCGGGCGCCCGCACAACCTGCCAGCGTCAGGGCGGTCAAACCGATAACCGTCAGACGTGATCGCATGTTCATTGGACCTTCCGTTGGGTGATGGGTAGCGATTCGAACTCGGTGCTCGGGCTAGCGTTCGGCGGCGGATAGCGGCTCGATTCGCAGGGGATGGTTATCAATATACTCCAGCCGGCGCGAAAAGTCGGCCAGCCGCCGCACTTCCTGCAGGGCGCCGGCATCCTCGAACACAGCGATGGCGTCGGCCAGCGCGATCCGCGCCTCGGCGATGCGGCCGGCTCGGTAGAGGAGCTGCGCCTGCCAGACGCCGTGCTGACGACCGATCTCGAGCGTTGGCGGGGGGGAGGCGACGACGGCCGCCTCCAGCGCCGCCACGGCTTCGTCGAAGCGTTCAGCGGCGGCCAGATAGTGGCTCCGGAGGTAGGCGGCGGAGCCCGCTAGCGTGAGGGCATCGGCTTTTTCGGCCGGGAGCCCTGCGTGGTGTAGGACGCGCACGGTGGCGGGATCGTCGACGGCCAGCGCGCGGAGCTGAAGGATCGCCCGCTCGTGATGGAGGAAGGGCGGCAACGCGCGATCCACCGCGGCATACAGCCGGCGCGCGTCGTCGGGGCGGCCGGCGAGGGCGTGTGCATCCGCGAGCACGAGTTGCATTCCGAGTGCGACCGTGTCCGCCCGCGCCTCGTCCGGGATCACGGCGTACGCGCCATACCGATCGAGCACCGCCGCGGCATCTCCTCTAGCCAGCTGAAGCGCCGCCCAGGCCGTTTGCGCGGGTTCGAAGCGAGGCTCAATCGCGAGGGAGCGATCGATCGCTTCCCTCGCGGCAAGGGTATCCCCCGCGGCAAGGGCGGCCTCCGCTTCCCGGAAGGCGCGTTCATGGGGAGGGACGTAATGGGGGCACTCCTGTTCAAAAAGCGAGGGCCGCGAAAAGCGACGCACGACATACGCCCTGACGCCGATATCCAGCGCCGGCAGCCCCGCCAGGCGCCGTTCCCACTCGGCGGCGAGCGTATCCACCGTCTTCCCATACACCCGCTCAAAGTCGCCACGCCCATACACCGCCATGAAGCGGTCGACCCCGTAGGCGTCGATGAGGTAGCTTACAAACGAGCCCATCATCGTGTACGACACCGCGCCGCGCCCCGTCCAGAAGCCCAGGGGCGAGAGGCGGTCCGCCAGGCGGCGCGCCTGGACGGCCATCGCGGCATCGCCGTCCACCGACGCCGTGGCGGCGGCGAGCACTTGCTCGTCGAGCGACGGCCGGCCACTCGGCGGCTCCATGGCCTCGGCGAATCCTTCGACGAGGCCTACTGAGAGCGAGGCACGCAGGACAGGCAGCCCGAAGGCACGGGAGAAGACATGCGCGAGCTCGTGGGGAAACACATCGGTGTACGCCTCCCGGAGCACGTGCGTCTGCGGCTGACGGAGCCACACCGGGGCGACATTCGTGTACCGAGCGCCGGTGAGGCGGGCGCGTGTTTCGGCGTCCGGATAGAGGTACGAGCGGATGCGGCCGGGGACCTCTACTCCCAGACGGGTGGCGAGTACGTGATAGCGGTATTCGTGGTCCTCCGCGAGCATTTGGAGTTCGGAGGGCGTGACGGCCTCCGGGTCGTAGTAGATCTCGAAATGGGGGGTGACGACCGCTCCGCCGAGGGTCCGGTGGATGTGCTCGTGGGTGGTGGTGATGCCCAGACGGGGCGCCGCGAGGTAGCCAGCCGCCAGGAATGCGAGGACGAACCAGGCCGCCGGCCGGCGCCCCACGCCCCGCCCGGATGCGCTCGCGAAAACGATGAGCACCGCCCACGCCAGCGTCATTATCCGATACACGACCAGACCGGGGCGGATGACGAGTTCTTCGTCGTAGATCGGCCCCAGGAAGCCGCCAAACACGGGGTTGTAGCTGTAGAACTGCGGGTGGAAGCCGATGTCGTACAGCAGGGGGACCAGGGCGAGCGCCACGCCGAGGCCGACGAACGCCCCTTTTTTCAGGCGTATGGGCGACCGGTCGACCGCAAACGCCACGGCGCAGGCCAGGACGACACTCGGTATCGGAAAGAGAGCAAAAAACGCCAGCCCCTGCCCGAGGGTGCAGTTCGGCGCCCAGATGGCGGCCGAGGTCATGAGTACGAGGGGGACGATCAGGGCCGCGAGTTGCCGGCCCAGTTCAGGCCTGAAGGGGCGCCCCTGTCGAAAAGCGGCGAGGGCATCCAGGCCGGCCGAAAAAAAAGCTACCGCGGCGATAACGGCGGCGGATTCCACCTGGAGCCGATTCAGGAGCGGCACAAACCAGAGGGCGACGCACAGGACCGCATACACCGCGGCGCTGGTTCTGGCCACGTGGCCGCCGCGCGTTTCGAGCCCAGACCGAGAGGATGATCGATCCATGAGTTGCCGAAATGGAACCGTTCATAAATGGAAAAGGCCATGCCCGGTGAGCATAGCCTTTTTCATCGCCTGAGCGCTGGACAAGGGAAGATTACGCCTTCTTGTCCTGCACTTCTACGCGGATATCCTGAGCCATCTTTTTGAGATCCTGCATCGCTTTGCGGACGCGCGTTCCGGCAGCCTTGTTGCCTTTCTCATAGAACTGAGAAAAATCTCGTTCGAGGCCAACCACAAAATCTCTAAGTTCGTCAAATTTGCTCATTTTCTACTCTCCTTGAGATGAATCGAAATGATGTCGAGAGGCCAGACAACCGCGCCTGAGACCCCAGGGAAAGACAGGAAAAACATAACACTCGCCCCAAGAGGAGTCAAGCATTACCGCTTTTCTGTTCAAAATCGGCCTATTTTCGAGGCTCGAGTGGCACAAAATAGCTGTTCCAGGCGCTTTCTGCCCGACCGTGCCACACGGAAAACTCACCCATCGCCCTCGCGTTCCCGCATACAGCATGGGTTTTTTTACCGTTTTGAAGGAATTCACACAGTAAAGGCCCTCAATTGAGCCGGAAATAGGGCTCCCGGCGAGCCCGAATCCTCCCATCGCCGGCCCCTTGAACAGCCGCGGATCAGCCGCGCCCTCAGGCGCCAACGATTGGGATCTACTTATCCACATGGGTTGCCCGGAGCCGGCATTTTCCGTTCCTTTCAGCTGCCGTGCCGGCGTCGTGTCTCAGCCGCTCCAGCCGCCTACGGCGCGAATCTTCAGGGCGATTTCCTCCTGGCCTTTTACCCGCTCCACCGTCGCCGATCCGGGATGCATACGTGTGATTTTAGCCACCTTCACTGCCACACCCAGTACTCCTTGCTGGACGGTGCGGCGCAGATCAAGACGATGGTCGCCCGCGCGGCCGAGTTCGGCCAGACGGCCCTCGCCATCACGGACCACGGCAACCTGTACGGCGTCCCCGAATTCTTCACGGCCGCGAAGAAGGCCGGCGTCCAACCCATCCTCGGGTGCGAATTCTACATCGCCCCGAACGGCATGCAGGACCGATCGGACAAGACGCGTTACCATCAGGTCCTCCTCGCACGCAACGCCGAGGGCTACCAGAACCTGATCAAACTCTCCTCCCTCTCCTATTCGGAGGGGTATTATTACAAGCCGCGGATCGATCTCGACACGCTGAAGCGGCTCTCGGGCGGGCTCGTCGCCACCACCTGTTGCCTCCAGGGCGAGGTGTTGCAGACGATCTTGAATCGGGGCGAAGAGGCCGGCCGGCTCGTCTTCCAGCGGTACCTGGACATCTTCGGCGAGCACTACTATATCGCGATCCAGGACCACGGCATCCCGGACCAGCACCGATGCAACGAGGTGCTGCTCCGCTGGGCCGAGCATTACAACGTCAAGATCGTCGCCACAAACGACGTCCATTATGTCGAGCAAGTGGACGCCGAGGCGCAGGACGTGCTCCTCTGCCTGCAAACCGGCAAGGACCTCAATGACCCGAACCGGATGCGGTTCGAGAACAACCAGTTCTACCTCAAGAGCACCGAGGACATGCTGGGGTCGCTCAAGGGACTGACGCCGATCCAGCGCGAAAACGCACTCAACAACACCCGCCTGATCGTCGATTCTTGCTCGTTCGACCTGCCGATGGGTAACCTGCTCATGCCGCACTACCCGATTCCGGAGGCGTTCGGCAACGACATGGACGCCTACCTGAAGCATCTCACGTTCGAACGGGCGACGCAGCGGTACCAGCCCCTCAGCCAGGACATCGTCGACCGGCTCACCTTCGAATTGGGCGTCATCAAGACGATGGGGTACGCCGGCTACTTCCTCATCGTGCAGGACTTCACGACCGCCGCACGCACGCTGGGCGTAAGCGTCGGCCCGGGGCGCGGGTCGGCCGCCGGCAGCGCCGTCGCCTACTGCCTCGGCATCACCAACATCGACCCCCTCGCGTACGACCTCCTGTTCGAGCGATTCCTCAACCCGGAGCGCGTCTCGATGCCGGACATCGATATCGACTTCGACGACCGTGGGCGCGGGCTGGTGATCGACTACGTCGTCCAGAAATACGGCCGCGAAAACGTCTGCCAGATCATCACCTTCGGGACGATGGGCGCCCGATCCGTCATTCGCGACGTCTCCCGCGTGCTGGGCATTCCTCTTGCCGAGGCGGATCGTATCGCGAAGATGATCCCGGAAGGACCCAAAGTCGATCTCGAATACGCACTGTCGACCGTCCCGGAATTTAAACAGCTCCTCAAGGATCCGAACCCCCAGATCCGCAACCTGATGCACTACGCATCGGTCCTCGAAGGCTCGGCGCGGCATACCGGCGTGCATGCCGCCGGCGTTATCATCGCACCGGGCAACGTCAGCGATTATGTGCCCGTATCGGTCGCCAAAAGCAAGGGCGACGAAGTCGTCACTACCCAGTACGACGGGAAGTGGATCGAGGCCTTCGGCCTGCTGAAGATGGACTTCCTGGGGCTCAAAACCCTCACCATCATCAACGACGCACTGGCGCTCATCCGGGAAAACCGGGGGGAGACGATCGACATCGACGCCATCCCGCTGGACGACACCGCGACGTACGACCTGTTTAAACGCGGCGACACGGTCGCTATCTTCCAGTTTGAGTCCGAAGGCATGCGTGAGTGGATGCGGAAGCTGAAGCCGACGGGAATCGACGACCTCATCGCCATGAACGCGCTCTATCGGCCGGGCCCGATGGACCTCATCCCGAATTACATCGACCGCAAACACGGCCGCGAGGCGGTGAGTTACCCGCACCCGGTGCTGGAAGAGATCCTCCGCCCCACCTTCGGCATCCCGATCTACCAGGAGCAGGTCATGCAGATGGCGCAGGTAATGGCCGGCTACTCGCTCGGCCAGGCGGACATCCTGCGGCGCGCCATGGGTAAGAAGAAGCAGTCCGAGATGGACACCCAGCGCCAGATCTTCGTCGAGGGATCACAACGGAAGGGGATCGCCGCGGTGACGGCGAATGAGGTCTTCGACATGATGGCCAAATTCGCCGGCTACGGTTTCAACAAGAGCCACTCCGCCGCCTACTCGCTCGTCGCCTACCAGACGGCCTACCTCAAGGCGAACTACGCGCCCGAGTATATGGCTGCCGCGATGACGAACGAAATGGGGGATACGAAGAAGCTGGCGGTGATGCTGGAAGAGGCGCGCCGGCTCAACCTGGACCTCCTGCCGCCCTCCGTCAACCGCAGCCAGGCCCACTTCACGGTCGACACCGGCAAGATCCGGATCGGGATGGGCGCCATCAAGGGAGCCGGCATGGCCGCCATCGAGTCCATCGTCGCCGCCCGCCACCCCGAGAAGCCCTACCGCTCCGTGTTCGAGCTGGTTAAGGACATGGACATGCGGGTGGTCGGGAAAAAGACGCTGGAGTGCCTGGCCGAGGCCGGCGCTCTGGACGACCTCGAGGGGCACCGCGCGCAGCTCGTCGAGGCCATCGGGCCGGCGATGAAATTTGCCCAGCGCGTCCAGGCGGACCTCGCCGCCGGCCAGAACTCGCTCTTCGGCGAAACGACCGGCAGCGCCTTCACGATGGAGCCGAACCTGCCCATCGTGGACGTCTGGCCCCGGTCCCGCCAGCTCAAATCCGAACGCGAACTCATCGGATTCTACGTCTCCGGTCACCCACTTGAGGAGTTTGCCGCCGAAGCCCGCGCGTTTTCCACGGCCCGCCTCGGCGATGTCGAGGCCCTCGAACTCCAGATCGCACGCGCGCAGAGCGCCGGCGATGGCGCCCCCACTTTCGGCGGCGGCGGCGGCGATCCGTACCGGCAACAGGGTCCTGTCCACCGCTTCTGCGGCATCATCACGGACATCCAGCGCCGCATTACCAAAACCGGCAAACCGATCGTCTTCGCCTCGCTGGAAGACTTCACGGGGCAGGGCGAAGTCACCTGTTTCTCGTCGGAATTCGACCGCTTTCAGCAGTACCTCAAGGTGGACGAGATCGTCCTCGTCCGCGGTAACACGGAGGTGCGAGGCGGCAGCGTCAAGGTGAAGGCGCAGGATATCGTGCCCATGTGGAAGGTGCGCGACCAGTACATCCACGGCATCGTCCTCCGTGTCGACGCGACGTCGACCGAGTTGCAAGACATCGAGGCCCTGCGCGACCTCTGCGACGCCAACCGGGGCACCTGCAAACTCTACTTCGACATCTACGCCCCCGAACTCCCCGGCGGCAAACAACGCGTCCACAGCCGCAAATACGTCGTAGAACCCACCCCCGAACTCATGAACGGCCTGAGCCGGCTCTTTGGGAGGGATAATGTGGTATTGGAAAGCGACGCGTTCTAGAAGGCAAAAGGGAAAAGGCAAAAGGGAAAAGGGAAAAGGCAAAAGGGAAAAGGCAAAAGGGGGGAAACGGAATTAATTCGAGGATGGAGCCGCAAATTTTCACTCTTCACTCTTCACTCTTCACTCCTCACTTTTGCCTTTTACCTTTTACCTTTTACCTTCTCCCTTTTGCCTTCTCCCTTTTCCCTTTTCCCTTTTCCCTTTTACCCATGCCGTTTCCGACACTCAAAGATGATGGCCAGACCGTGACGCTCGACCTCCACGGCGCGTCGGTCGATGAGGCCGAGGGGCTGGCGCTGCGGGCGGTGGCCGAGGCGCGCCGGCGCGGGCGCTCCTCCGTCCGACTGATCCACGGCTCGTCAACGACCGGGGGTAGCAGGCGCACCATCAAGGAAACCCTGCACGAACTCCTGCGCGAGGGCCGGCTGGGCGTGTCCTCCGCCAACAGCCACGTCGGGGAGGACACCCTCTTGATCTCACTCGGCCATGCCGGCCGGCACGACCCTCGTATCCTAACCATGACGGACCTCCTCCGCTAACGCTGTGCCTCTTCATCCGCTTCGTTCGTTGGTCCTCGCCGCCTGCGCGGTCGTCCTATTGACCTTCCTTGCCCGCTGCGCCGGCGAACCGATGCCTGAGCCTGCTAATGCCCCGTCTTTTGCCATCGCCCTTTCCTGGGAGGTCCTGCAAAACCCCGTGAACGAGCCCCTCCAGGCGCGCTCGCGTCTGACCCTCGCGAATGTCGGCGAGACTCCGATGCCGGCGGCCGACTGGGCCATCTACTTCAACTTTGGCCGCCTGATCGACAGCGCCGGCGTCGCCGGGCCGCTCGCCGTTTCCCACCTCAATGGCGACTTCTACCGGCTCACACCCCGAGCCGCATTCCAGCCGCTGGCGCCCGGCGACTCGGTGGCCATCGACATTCCTTCCCAGGACTGGCTCATCAAACACACCGACGCCCCGGCCGGCTTCTACCTCGTGGCCGGCGCGGACATCACCCCGATAGCCGACGTCCGGATCGCGCCGTTCATACGGCCCGAGCAGACCACCCGCTTCCCCGGAGACCTGCTCGCCGTGCCGACCGCGGCCTCCCGTTTCGCCGAAAACGCCCTCCTCACGCCACTCCCCCTCCCTACCCTCCCTCCGGTGACACCGACACCGATGCGCTTCGAGCGTACCGGAACGACGCTCACCATCGGCTCCGACACCCGCATCCACCACGCTCTGGGACTCGAGCGAGAGGCGGCCTATCTCGCCGGCGCGCTCGGCGATCTGTTCATAACTCCACCCGCCGTGGCACCGAGCGAGGAGCGCGGACCGGGGATCGTGGCGCTGGTCACGAGTGCGGTGGATGCGCCGGCCAGCGGCGCCCCCGACGAGGCCTACCGCCTCACGATGTCGCCCGAGGGCGGCGTGGTCATCGAGGGCGCCACGCCGGCCGGCGTGTTTTACGGGATCCAGAGCCTGCGCGCCCTGCTGCCGCCCGATGCCTCCGGCGACTCCGTGGCTGTCGATGCGGTGAATCTCCTCGACGCGCCCCGCTTCGGCTTCCGCGGTATGCACGTGGATGTTGCCCGCCACTTCCACGATGCCCGATCGATCGAGCGCCTCCTCGAGGCCATGGCGTTTTACAAACTGAACCGGCTCCACCTCCACCTGTCCGACGACGAAGGATGGCGGCTCGAGATCCCCGGCCTGCCCGAGTTGACCGAGATCGGCGGCCGGCGCGGGCATACGCTCGACGAAAGCGACCGCCTCTACCCGTCCTTCGGCTCCGGCCCGGCGCCCGACGCCTCCGCCGGCAGCGGTTTCTACAGCCGCGCAGCGTTTATCGACCTGCTTCGATTTGCCGCCGCCCGCCACATTGAAGTCATCCCCGAATTCGATTTCCCGGGGCACTCCCGTGCCGCGATCGTCGCCATGGAGGCCCGCCACCGGCGCCTGACCACCGCCGGCGACCCGGACGCCGGCGCTTACCGGCTCCGTCACCCGGACGACCGCTCGACCTATCGCTCCGTCCAGATGTGGGACGACAACGTCGTAGACGTCTGCCTCCCCTCTACCCTCGCGTTCGTGCGACACGTGATCGACGAGACCGTGGCGCTGTACCGCGAGGCCGGCGCGCCGCTAACCACCTTCCACGCCGGCGGCGACGAAGTGCCGGTGGGCGCGTGGGTGGGCTCCCCCGCCTGCCAGAGCCAGCATGCGTCACCCGATCCGGAAGCGTTGAAAGAGGCCTTTTTTGATACCGTCTATGCCATGGTCGCCGCCCATCGCCTGACCATGGGCGGCTGGGAGGAAATCGCGCTGCACCACGGGCCGGCAGGCAAAACCCCGAGCGAGGTCTTGCGGGGAAAACGCGTCCGCCCTAACACCTGGAATACGGTTTGGGGATGGGGGGATGAGGACAACGCCTACCGCCTCGCCAACGCCGGCTACGAGGTTGTGATGAGTAATGCGAGCGATCTGTACTTCGACCTCGCGTACGACAAAGACCCCGAGGAGCCCGGCTACTACTGGGCCGGCTTCGTGGATACCTATCACGCGTTTGCATTCACGCCGCTCGACCTGTTTAAGTCCGCCCGCTTCGACCGGATGGGGGCGCCGCTCAACCCCGTCGCCCTGGCGCGGGGGCGGACGGCGCTGACCGACGAAGGACGTGGACGCATCCTCGGTATCCAGGGGCAATTGTGGGGTGAAAACGCGACGAGCCGCGACGCGCTCGAGTATCTCCTCTTCCCCAAACTCCTCGGACTCGCGGAACGCGCCTGGGCGCGAGCGCCGGCCTGGGAAACGAGCACGCCGTTCGAGGGCGCCACGCACCGCGCCGAGGCCTGGAATGTATTCGCCAACCAGCTCGGACAGCGTGAACTGTCGCGGCTCGACCGCCTCGCCGGCGGGCTCGCTTACCGCATCCCGCCTCCCGGCGTGCTCCTGTTGGACGGCCTCGTCCACGCCAACGCCGCCTTCCCCGGCCTCACCATCCATTATGCATCGGACGGCTCGGAAGCCGGCCCCGACTCTCCGCGGTATGAGGCGCCATTGCCCGTCGGCGGCGCTCATCAGTTCCGTACGGTCGACTCCCGCGGCCGCACCAGCCGGGCGGTATACATCGATCCCTGATCGGCCCGACGCGGTGGGCACGCCATATCGTGTCCCCACGACATCAAATCGGGCACCTCCCGACCGCTCGTTGGGGGGTACCCCGTAACGTAACCTCCTGATTTCAGAGGCACGCACATCCAGGCCTGATCGATGGGCGATCCCGTTCCGGGAGGGCCCATTTTTCCTCCATGGTATTTCATATAAGATACCACGATTCCGTGACCACCCCGTGACAGGTCGCCCCGTCGAATGGTGCTTATTAGGAGCACCCGTTCGCCGCGATACGATGACCTTCCACAGGGCACTTTTCGCGCGCGGCAGGGCCGAGACGTGGAATGAGCGCCACCACCGAGGTTGATTTATCCAGCGCCGCACACTCCTGCTCGCAAGCGTCGGCCAGCGGTTCCCGCGCATAGATCCCGGGGGCGTCCGATGGACGTGCCGACCGGAAAAAATGGGCGCCGTCGTGCGCGTTCGTTTCCAGCATCAAACCGGTTGCGATCGGGCGCGATCAGCCCGGACCGCGATGGTATGACGATGGGAGCCATACGGCCTTTCGAGGTCAAGGACGGCATGCCCCTTGTTTCGCCCGGAACGTGCTGATGGCCTGGGCGCTGCGAGGTACTCCGAGCGCGCCGGCCGGCACCGTCCTCCTGCGTACGTTTTTGATTCCCGCGCGCGGTCCGACTCGCCGCGCCGCACCCTTTTGCTTCGCTGGTCACTATGTCTAAGTCGGTCGTCAATACGGCGCAGACGTCCCTCGGCGCGCGGTACCTGCGGCTTCGCCTCCTCAGTGCGTTTTCGCTGGGGGTATCGCTGTGTACCTTGCTCGTTTTTATCTGGGCTCGCCCGATCGAGGCCCTGTCCCATGAATTACTCGACCAGTTGGCCGCCAACCGCACGGAAGCGCCGGCCGCTCGCGTCGATCCCTCGACGTTGCCCTTTGGCCGGGCCATCGGCGCCTCGTTTTCGTTGACCGACCTCGACAATCACCCGGACCGTGTCCACAGCGCCCTGTTCTCCGCGCCCATCTATACCCTCAGGCAGAATCCGGTGCAGGAAAGCCTCGTCCCTCCATTTCGGGATCTGCTCAATATCTATGTCATGCGCCAGGCGGTCGACGACAACTTTACGATTCGCGTCATCGACACCCGGACGAACAGCCTGCTCGAACGGTTTACCCTGAGCGAGGAACGGGCCGGGATGTTTTTGGGGCCGTATACCGACTGGAAGCGCGTCGACGAATTACGCGCGGCGGAGAGCCGCCGGCTCGTCGCCAAATACCGTAACCGGGGCATCCCCAACGAGGCGATCGTCGTCAAGTGGGGCCGCGTGGATCAAGTGTTTGACGCGCGCCGGCGCGAGGCTTCGTTCATCGAATACGAAATCAAGCTCTCGCGCCTGCTCGGGCTGAGCCTGCTCGCCACCGAAATCGGTACCGTGGAGACGTTTAACAACGATCGCCTCGTGTCGTCGGTCGGCGCGCGCGGGCGGTACCAGATGATGCCGTATCTGCTCCGGAAAAACCAGATCCATAGCTACACGCTGGGAACGACCGGGGGCGTGCCGGTCGAGATCGCGGAGGAATGGCATCCGCTGCTCACGATGGAGCCGGCGTTTGTGCTCGTGAAGGGCTACAGCAACGCCGTAGGGCACGAAATCCCGGGCATCTCCGCCTATCACACGGGGCCGTTTAACATCTTCAAGATCTACGACAAATACCTGAACGATCCCGACACGCGGTTCACGCCGGCCTCCAACGTCGTCGACGCGTACATGTGGGCGCTGACGGACGGGTACGACGCGGTCTCCAAGGACACCGGGTTTCGGACCTACTCGCGGACCTACGTGCCCTCGGTCTACGGCTCGCTCCGCGGCACGGAAGCCTCACCGATCGACACCTCGCTCACGCTGCGTATGGAACGTGTGCAGCTCGCCGATGGATCGAAGATCGCTCTGTCGGATCTGCTCGAGGCCCTCGCCCTGGCCGGCGACTCGCTGGAATGGGGCACCGCGGCGGCGGACGCCTCGGGGTATGCTCGGTTTATGCGATTCAACCCGCACATGGACCTGCCCGAGCCCCGGGACGGGTATCTGGTGCCCGCCGGCGGCGACGTGCAGCTCGCCGCCTGGCACGAAAACGGTCCGGTCCGCTTCTTCCTTCCCCTCGGCGCCGCCCGCCGCCTCGAGGCCTGCGGCCTCGCCTCCTTCGGGGCGGAGCGGATTTTCCGATTCGACCGCACCACGTTCTGGCTCTCCAACCCCCAGGACGTCACCGTGTGGGACGAACAATACGAGGCCCTGGTGGACGATATCGGCCGCTTCGGCTTCAGCAGCGAGAACATGACGCGGCTGGATCTTCTCGCGCAGCGGTTCGAGACGATGGCCGAGGAAAATCCGACGTATTACCGTCAGCTCCAGCATCAGGTGATCACCCTGCACAGGAGCCTGTGGAAGACCGGCTTCTGGCGGGAGTTGTCCGTCAGCGCCGAGATCGCGAGCCGGCGGATCCAGGAAGAGGCCCTGCCCGGGGAGCCGATGGGACTGAGCCCGCGGATGGTCTTCACGGCCGACCAGGCGCAGGCTGTGCCTTGAAAAGGGAGGTCGTAGAGACGCTCCTCTGGAGCGTCTCGCAACGAATGCGGACATTCGTACGCATTCAGGAATGCGGAAACCTCGCTGAGACGCTCCACAGGAGCGTCTCTACAGGGCCGCCACTACGCGGTGGGATCGGCGGAGTCATTCCAGACGTGTACACGTCGCATCATCACATCCTGGTACCCCGAATCCTCTTCGCCAGGGCCCGGAGTCCGAAGGATATAGTGCCCGTCGGCGCGCAGATCCCAGGCGGAGCGCCGGTCGTTGAGCGCGGCGCGGAGGGTCTCGATGAGCCGGTTCCGAATCGCGGGGTCCTTGATTTCCGTGGCGACTTCGATGCGGTCCTCCAGATTGCGTCGCATCCAGTCCGCGCTGCCGATAAACACCCTGGGCGCCCCATTGTTGTGGAAGCAGTAGATGCGGCCGTGTTCGAGAAACCGCCCCAGGATGCTGATCACGCGGATGTTATCCGAGAACCCGGCCAGCCCCGGGCGGAGCCGGCAATGGCCGCGCAGGATCAAATCGATCGACACGCCGGCCTGCGACGCGCGATACAACTCCTTGATCACCTCCACGTCGTCCAGCGCATTCATTTGAGCGACGATGCGACCTGTGCCGTGGGCTTTCTGGTGCCCGACCTCGTCCCGGATGAGCTGGAGAAACGCGTCGCGCATGTCCCGAGGGGCGACGAGTAACCCGGTGTAGTGCTGTTCGGGCGCATAGCCTGTGAGGTAATGGAAGAGGTTGACGACATCGTAGCCCCGCTCCTTGTCGGCGGTAAACAGACCGAGATCCGTATAGAGCCTGGCCGTCGTCGGGTTGTAATTCCCGGTGCCGATGTGGCAATATGTCTGCACCTTGCCCTCTTCCTCGCGGATGACGAGCGTCACCTTGGTGTGGGTCTTGAGGCCGACGAGCCCGTACGTAACGTGTACGCCGGCCTTTTCGAGCATCTGGGCCCACTCGATGTTATTCTCCTCATCGAACCGGGCCTTCACTTCCACGAGCACGGCCACCTGTTTGCCGGCCTGCGCCGCACGCACCAGCGCCTGGGCGACCGGGGAGTCCGAGGACGTGCGATACAAGGTCTGCTTGATGGCCAGCACCTGGGGGTCGTCCGCCGCCATTTCCAGGAAGTGCTGGACGGTGCCGCGAAAGGACTCGTACGGGTGGTGCACCAGCAGATCCCCCTTTTTGATCTCCTCGAAGATGTTGGTGGGCGCCTTGGGCGGCCCCGGCAAAAACCGTTTGGGGATGTGCGGCTCCCAGCGGGGAAAAGTGTGTTCCGGGAGATTGAGGTTGGCGAAAAAGCTGCAATCGGCATGGTCGACGAGGCCGTCGGTCGTGCGGTAGACGTCCACCGCCTCGAGCTCCAACTCGCGCATGAGCAGGAGCTGGACGTGGGCCGGCATGTCGTTATCGACCTCCAGACGGACGACCGGCGCCGAGCGGCGCTCCTGCAGTTCGTCGGCGATCATCTCGATCAGATCGTCCGCCTCCTCTTCGTTCCGGCGCACATCGGCATTTCGGGTGATGCGAAACGCGTTGACGTGCAGCAACTCCATCCCCCGGAAGAGGCTCTCCACATTGTGTTCTATCACCTGCTCGACGGGTACGAAGTGGTTCGGTTCGTCGAGGGCCACCCAGCGCTGCCGGCTTTTCGGGACCTTCAGCCGGGCAAAATGCTCACCACCGCGCTGGGGATGCCGCAGCATCACGGCCAGGGAGAGGCTCAGGTTCGAGATAAACGGGAACGGGTGCCCAGGATCCACGGCCAGCGGCGTGAGGATCGGGTAGATGTTGGTGCGGAAGTGGGCATCGAGCCGCTCGCGCTGGCGGGCAGTGCAGTCGTTGTAGTTGAGCACGTGGATGCCGGCGTTTTCGGCCAGGAGGGGCTTCAGCGTGCGCTGCCAGATGGTCCCCATCTCACGATACATCCTCGGGATCGCACTGCAGATCAGTTTTAGTTGTTGCTCCGGCGTACGGCCATCCGGGGAGAGGCGCCGGACGCCGGCGGCGGCCTGCCGTTTGAGCCCCCCGACGCGCTTGCGAAAGAACTCGTCCAGATTCGAGGAGACGATGGCCAGAAAGCGGACGCGTTCAAGCAGCGGCAAGCGCTCGTCGACGGCCAGGTACAGTACGCGCCAGTTAAAATCCAGCCAGCTCAACTCGCGATTGAAGTAGAGGCCAATGTGATCCAGCGGGGCATTCCGTGGAACGCGCTGAGCGGAGGTGGCCGTGGGCAGAAGCGGGGCCGAATGGGCGACGCCGCTTCCATTACCGGCGTGGGATGATGCGGTGACTGAACCGGGCGACTGTTGTTTTTTCATGACCGGCAATTCCGTCGTCCAGGGGTGTTGGGGTGCTGAGGGTTCTTAACGACCTGGTTCAAGATACACCTTCTGGATGAGATATCGACCCGAAACCACGCGTATTTATGCCCGCCTGTGTGGCGCCGCGCCTCCCTGGCCTGGAAAGCAGATACATCCAGACAGGCGCCCAAGGTAGGGCCATAGCGCGCGCACATCTTGCACTTCTCGATGCACGGGGGTTTCTTACGCCTGCCGAACGATCTGTTCGCTCGGTGCTCGGCGGCGTTCGGCCATCTCTGCAAGCAAGCCCGGCCGGCACGCCCGACGACCGCCCGGTCCGTCGAATCGCCGAGCCGTGTGTTTCTCCGGTTCTCCAAACCGTCCACCAACTCACCTACTCCCCATGGTATTACCCCGCATTACATTGCGCCTGGCGCGACGCATGGCCGTCGTGTTTGTAGCCGGCCTCCTCGCCCTCCCGCTCTCGGCCTCCGGTCAGGGCATGATCGATGGATTCAAAAAAAATAAAGGGAATCTCGACCTCGCATTGTCGTACAGTTGGGAACGCTACGATGAGTTCTATGTCGGCGATCAGCTCGTTTCCGAACCCGGCCTCGGCGAAATCACGACGCAGAGCGTGAGTCTGTACGCCGCGTACGGGCTGTCCTCGCGGTTCGACGTGATCGTCAACCTGCCGTTTATCAGCGCCAAAGCCTCGAATAACAGCGCGCTCGACGAGTCATCGCTCCAGGACCTGGCCCTGTGCGTCAAGGGTCTGATCGTGCGACATACCCTGGCGAATGGGATGACGCTGAATCTGCTCGGATCGGTTGGCGTGATGGCGCCCACCAGCCGCTACGCCATCGAGGCGCCGGTCGCCATCGGGCACCGGTCGACGCATCTGGATGGCCGACTTGTCGGGCAGATCGAGTTCGGCAACGGCGCCTTCGCTGCCGTTCAGTCCGGCTACATCTGGCGGAGCGACGTGACCGTCGCCGGCGCCTCGGTCGAGGTCCCGGGCGCCTTCGACACCATCGTGCGCGCCGGCTACGGGAGCCGCGCGTTTTATGCGGATCTCTGGGCCAACTTCCAGCAATCGCAGCCGGGCACGGACATCGGGCCGGGCGTCCCCTTCCCCTCCAACGCGATTTCGTTCATCCGGGTCGGCGGCACCCTCTACACCCCGATCACGGCGCAGCTGGGCATTGGCCTCGGCGCCGGCTACACGGTGTCCGGCGAAAACGTGGGCAAGGCGTTCCGGATGAGCGGCGGGGTGATTTATCGCGTGCGCGGTTAAGAGACTTTTGGGATTTCCACAATCAAAGGCATCGTCATCCCCCGGTCAAAGCCGGGGGCAGGCTCCCGCGCAGGCGGGAAACGAGCGAAGCGACTTACGAAGTAATCCAGCCATCAGACCGGCATTTTTCTGGGTCCCCGCCTGCGCGGGGATGACTTTCTCACTATGCAAATCGCAAATCTCAACGGTTTCTAAAGGTTCGGGGTTTAAGGTTCAACGTGGGTGTAGGTGCAGAATACCTTAACCCTGAAACCCCGAACCTTAAACCCCTATTCAAGGAAGGCTTTCCGCTGGATGGCTTTCTGGAGTTCGCGCAGGGCCGACATCTGCTCCTGGAGCGGGCGGAGGTCCTCCCCGCGTTTCTGGGCACGGAAGATCGCGTCTTTCTTGCGATCGATCGCCTCCTTCACCCGTCGCAGCTTGAGCAGCTTCATGCTGTCCCCGGCCGTCTCGTAGGGCGCCTCGTTGAAACGGGGGATGGGGATGTTCTGCTTCCGCTCCCAGTGGATCGAGGGCGCATGTTCCTGGACGAGCACCTCGGTGGCCAGCGCGACGATGTACGGGTTGGTCTCGGTCTCGATGAACCGCAGGCGATCCACGCCGCCGGCGTGGTACATGGCCAGCACCCGTTCAACAGTCTCGCGCATGACGCCCTCGCTGAACTCGTCCATGCTCATGTGGCCCAGGATGTACTCGACCATCGGATTGCCGTGTTCGAGCATGAGCCGTAAGAGCATCTTCTCTTGCGGCAACGGCTGCACGTACGCCGCAGGCGCTGGCGCGTCCACTCCCCTTTCCTCGTCCCGGCGTCGCGGCTCGGCCGTCGAGGCCGGGGCCGTGGGGCGGGTTTTTTTGCCGAGGGTCCCCATCACCTCGCGCAGCTCGATGTCCGGCACCTGCAACACGTCGCTGGCGCGGCGGAGGTAGGTTTCGCGGAGGAGCGGGTCCGGCAGACGAGAAATGGTTTCCAGGATGGAGCGCATCGCCGCGGCCTGGCCCTCGGGGGTTGCCAGCTGCCCTGTCGCGCGGGCCTGGGCATATTTAAACGTCACAAAATCTTGCCGATTCCGGTCGAGGTAGGCGATGAGCGCCTCGCCGCCTTTTTCGCGGACGAACGAATCGGGGTCTTCCCCCGCAGGCAGCGCCAGGCTGTACACCGCCAGCCCCTGCTCCAGGACGATATCCAGCCCCCGGACCGCCGCGTTGGCGCCGGCCGAGTCCGCGTCGTACAGCACCAGCACCCGTTTCGCATAACGCGAGATCAGCTTGACCTGCTCGGACGTGAGGGCCGTTCCGCTCGACGACACGACATGCCGGACGCCGGCCTGGTGCAGCGTGATCACGTCCGTATACCCCTCGACCAGGATCACCTCGCCCCGCTGGCGGATTTCATCCTTCGCCTGCGAAAGCCCGTACAGGACCTGGCTTTTGTGGTAGACGCTGGTCTCGGGCGAGTTGATGTATTTGGGTTGATCCTCCGCCGGCGCCAGGATACGCCCGCCGAAACCGAGCACTTTGCCGATGTGCGACAGGATGGGGAAGATCACGCGGCCCCGGTAACGGTCGTAGTAGCCGCCTTTGTCCCGTCGCGGTATGATCAGGCCGGCTTTTTCCAGGATCTCCGATTCGATGGAGGCTTCCGTTGCGGCGGTGAGGAGTGCATCCCACGCATCTGGCGCATACCCGAGCCCGAATGCCTTGATGGTCTCCTTCGTGAAGCCGCGGCCGAGCAGGTAGGCGAGGCCGGCCTCCCCTTCACGCTCGCGCGTGAGCTGGCGATAAAAGAAGCGCGCGGCGAAACGGAGGGCGTTGTAGATCGACTCGTTTTCGTTCGACTCCGCCGGCGTGTCGTCCTCCGGCAGGGGGATGCCGGCCTTGTCGGCCAGCAGGCGGACAGCCTCGGGGAACGTGAGGTTCTCGACCCGCATCAAAAACTGAAAACTATTCCCGCCGGCGCCGCACCCGAAACACTTAAAGATGCCGATCTCGGGGTTGACGTTGAACGAAGGCGTCTTCTCCTGGTGGAAGGGGCACAGGCCCGTATAGTTCGAACCGCGCCGCTTGAGCGAGACATAATCCCCCACGACATCGACGATGCCGATGGCTGTGCGGATCTCATCTACCTTCTCCTCGGGAATGCGCATGCGTCGACTCCTGAACCCAAAAATCTGAACCGCCCGCACGCCGCGACGACCTTCGGGCACACGCGTACGTGCTGGCGCCGCCGCACGAGGCGTGCGCAGCAACGCGTGATTTGATAAGTGACACCCCAGATGGTTCCCTCCCTTCCCTGGCACTCGCCGCCGCCCGACCTGACGCTTCCGCCGCAGGAAATTCACGTCTGGCGGGCGTTGCTGCATCAACCGGCCAAACATCTCGAGCGGCTCGAACGCGTGTTGTCGATGGACGAACGTGCAAAGGCGAGCCGCTTCCGATTCGAGCACAACCGGAAGGACTATATCGTCGCACGCGGCGTGCTCCGGCACATCCTCGGGGCCTACGTCAGCCGGCGACCAGAGGCGCTCCAGTTTTTCTATAGCCCGTACGGTAAGCCGGCGCTAAACGCCGAGCTCCGCGGGCAGAAAGTGGGCTTCAACGTGTCGCACAGTGGCGGGTATGCCCTCTATGCCATCGCGATCGGCCGGGAGATCGGGATCGATGTCGAACGCGTTCGCCCGGAAGCGGCGCAAGACGGGGTGGCCGAGCGGTTTTTTTCACCCGGCGAAGTGGCGTCGCTGCGCGCCCTCCCCCCTCATGCCCAGACGATCGCTTTTTTCAACTGCTGGACACGTAAGGAAGCGTATATTAAGGCGCGCGGCGAAGGGCTGTCGTTGCCGTTGAACCAGTTCGACGTGAGCCTCGTACCCGGCGAACCGGCGCGCCTCCTGCAGTCGCGCGTCGATCCTGAGGATGCCGGCCGCTGGACGTTGCACGCGATTCCACTCGAACACGGCTATGTGGCGGCGCTGGCAGCCGAAGGGCCGGCCGGCGCTGTTATGTATTGGAACTGGCAGCCGTAGCGTCTTCGATCGGGCCGATCTCAGGCTTATCCGAGCACTGGCACGAGCCGAGCGAAAGCGTCATCAACAGGCAGACAAGCAAGAACGTTCGCATATACTTTTCTGTTTTTTCACGTCTCAACGAGACACACGTCTTTTATCAGGCGGACAAAGTAGGTATTTAAGGTAGCTCCTTTCACGCGGCAATTACGCGGCAGTCTCAGCCGTTGCTTGAAAAACAGCTTAATAATAGCTTAAACAACCGTGGAGATACTAGGCATTGATATTGGCGGATCCGGCATCAAAGGCGCTCCGGTGGATCTGACCACCGGCACCCTCACCAAAGAACGATTCCGCATCCCGACCCCGCAGCCGGCCACGCCAGAGGCCGTAGCGGAGGTCGTCAACGAGATCGTGACGCACTTCGAATGGAAGGGCATCATCGGATGTACCTTCCCGGCCCGTATCAAACGCGGCGTGGCGCGGACGGCCGCGAACGTGGACAAGTCCTGGTTGGGCACCAACGCCGAAGCCCTGATCGAAGTCCGTACCGGCTGCAAGACCGTCGTCGTGAACGACGCGGACGCCGCCGGCGTGGCGGAACTGGCCTTTGGCGCCGGCAAAGGCCGCAACGGACTCGTCCTCCTGCTCACCTTCGGCACCGGCATTGGAAGCGCACTGTTCATCGACCAGGCGCTTGTCCCGAACACGGAACTCGGCCACCTCATCCTGCACGGAAGCGACGCCGAACATTACGCGGCCGACAGCGCCCGCAAGAAATTTGACCTCAACTGGGTCGACTGGGCCAAACGGGTCCAGGAATATCTGGATCACATCGAATTTCTCTTCGGCCCCGATGTCATTATCATCGGCGGCGGGGTGAGCAAACCCAACAAAAGCATCAAGTTTTTTCATCTCCTTAAAACCGAGGCCGAGCTCATCACGGCTGTCCTCGAAAACGATGCCGGCATCATCGGCGCGGCGTATCACGCGCGCCACATGGCCGGCGGCTGATCGCCCTTATGTTCGCAACCCGAACTGAACGCAACGCCGGCACTGCGCTGGACCTCGCGTGGGTCCGCCACACCCGCGTGAACCCGGCCGCGCTCCGTCAGCGCGCGGCCACGCTCGGGACGCGCCGCACCGTCAAGAAAGCGTGGCAGACGGCCTGGCTCCTCCGGGCCGTGTCGTGCCTGGACCTGACGACCCTCGCCGGCGACGACACGCCCGGCAACGTCCAACGCCTCTGCGGCAAAGCCCGCCGGCCCGTTCGCCCCGATATCCTCACCGCCCTCGGGTTGGTGGATTTTCCGCTCACGGTGGGCGCCGTCTGTGTCTACCACAGCCGCATCCCGGATGCGCTGGAGGCCCTCGCCGGCTCCCGCATCCCCGTCGCGGCCGTCTCCACGGGCTTCCCGGCGGGCCAGAGCGCCTTCGCCACCCGCATCGACGAGATCCGCGCCTCGGTAGAGGCCGGCGCGTCGGAGATCGATATCGTCGTCTCCCGCGAACACGTCCTCCGCGGCGACTGGCGCGCGCTCTACGACGAAATTCGCCTCATGCGCGAAGCCTGCGGTCCCGCCCACATGAAAAGCATCCTTGCCACCGGCGAACTCGGCCCTCCGTGGCACATCGCCATGGCCAGCAAGGTGGCGATGATGGCGGGGTCGGACTTCATCAAGACATCCACGGGCAAGGAGCCGGTCAACGCCACGCTACCTACGGGTCTGGTTATGACTCGCTGCATCCGCGACTACTTCGAACGCACGGGCGTACGTGTGGGGCTCAAGCCGGCCGGCGGCATCGGCACGGCCAAACAGGCGCTGGACTGGCTCATCCTGGTCAAGGAAGAACTCGGCGACGCGTGGCTCAACGCCCAGCTTTTCCGGATCGGCGCCAGCAGCCTGCTGATCGACCTCGAACGCCAGCTCTCCCACGCCGCCACAGGGAGGTATGCGGCGAAACACCACATCCCGATGGGGTGATTGGTTAGCAGGTTCGCAGGTTGGCAGGTTGCAGGTTCTCATGGAATCACAACTTGCCAACCTGCAACCCGTCAACCTGCAACCCGTCAACCTGCAACCCGTCAACCTGCAACCCGTCAACCTGCAACCCGTCAACCCGCAACCTGCCAACCTGCCAACCTGCAACCTGCAACCTGCTAACCTGCAACCTCCCAAGCTGCCAACCTGCAACCAATGCTCCGCACCCTCTTCGACTCCATGTCCTACGGCCCCGCCCCCGAGGCGTCCGATGTCGCCGAGGCGTGGCTGGAGGATCATGGGCGTTCGTTCGGGCTGTTTATCGACGGGAAGCGCGTCATGCCGGCGTCGAAGAAATCCATCGAGGTCCGAAACCCCGCCAGCGGTC
Organism: Rhodothermales bacterium; assembly: GCA_034439735.1. Classification (NCBI taxonomy): domain Bacteria; kingdom Pseudomonadati; phylum Rhodothermota; class Rhodothermia; order Rhodothermales; species Rhodothermales bacterium. Next base: position 22,761 of record JAWXAX010000087.1, read on the forward strand.
GGCGGCTGGCCGAGGTGGCCGACGCCTCGACGGCAGACATCGATGCCGCCGTAAAAGCGGCCCGGAAAGCGCAGAAAAGCTGGGGCAAGCTGAGCGGGTACGACCGCGCGCGGCGCTTGTACGCCATCGCCCGCGCGATTCAAAAACACGCGAGGTTGTTCGCCGTTGTGGAGTCGATAGACAACGGGAAGCCGATCCGGGAGTCCCGCGACATCGACATCCCGCTCGTCGCCCGTCATTTTTATTTCCACGCCGGCTGCGCCCAGTTGCAGGACGACCTCCTCCCCGGCATGGCGCCCCTCGGCGTCATCGGCCAGATCATCCCGTGGAATTTCCCCCTGCTCATGCTGGCGTGGAAGGTGGCGCCCGCTCTCGCGACGGGCAACACAGTGGTCCTCAAGCCCGCCCCCTACACCCCGCTGACGGCCCTCCTCTTCGCGGACATCTTGCAGGAAGCCGGGCTGCCGGCCGGCGTGGTCAACATCGTCACCGGCGGCGACGAAGCCGGCG
>JAWXAX010000088.1 GCA_034439735.1 Rhodothermales bacterium
ATTTCCTGGAGATGAACTTCGATACACGTCCGGCGGACCCCGTCGCGAAACTCACTATACGCAATCTGATCGATGCACCGGACGCGGCGCCCCGGGGCGGCGGTGCTCTAACGATCGCCGGCTCCGCCATGGGCCGCGCGCGGACGAGCACATTACCCCCGGAACTCGTCACACTCCCCCTGGCGGATGTCCGTCTGAACCGGCTCACGGGAGAACCCATCCGTTCTTTCCGCTCGAATGCGGAGGGCCGGCTCGTGCACGGAGGCCTGATCGATATCCCCCCGGGCACGCCAATCGTGATGACGACACATACTTCATCCAGTGCGGATGCCAGAATCATCCAAACACTGCCGGTTTAATCGAAACAAAACACACGGTGTGGCACTGTACTTGAACATGCCGACTTGTCGCAATTTCTTACGTTTGATATTCCCGCGGGGCCGTGACGCCTCTCTTTTGTAACCAGTTCCTCGATGTCTCATAACGGTCATGTCCAGCCTGCTTGAAAAAGCGTCAAGCCGGCGTTCGCCCCTGGAGATCAGCGCGATGGTGCTCATCGCGCTGTCGTTTTTTGCATTTCTGGTGTTCGGGGGTGAAAAAGTCGTCCTGCTCCTGAACGGACTCTGTCTGGCCTTCGGATTGGTACTCGTGGCCTATAAATACCACTGGGTCATGGTGGGGCTCTGGGGGCTCGCGACGCAGATCATGGTAGAAGTCGTGATCTGGGACTATTCGAACTATGTCGAGCCTTCGATCAGCGCCGGGGGCGGCGTCGACATGTTATATGGCGACCCGATTCTGTTCGCCATGCTTACGGCAATGTCCATCAAAGTGGCTTCCGGCGATCTACGGGCCCGCCATGTACTGTTAAGGGAGAACCTGTGGTGGACCATCTTCATGGGCTGGATGGTGTTCGAACTGGCTCGCTCGATGATGCTGTTTGGTATTGTCAGCCCCATGGGCGAATTCCGCACGTACTTCCGCGAAATCCTCATCGTGCCCTACGTGATCATCTTTGCCCGCAGCCGGCACGATCAATGGCGCGTGTTCCAGATCCTGGTGGGCCTGTCTCTTTCCTTCATCGTGATCGGTCTTTTCCGCGGCGCGTACGTCCACAACTTCGCCTTTCATGCCTACGCCAAGTGGCTCTATCAGCATGGCTCGCTCGGGCTATTGTGGGGTACACTGGCGATCTACCTCATGAAGCAATTCGGCTTCTGGTGGCGGAGTAACACGTTGCTTGCGATGCTGATCGGTATCTCGATGGCGCTGACCATCATCGCCAGCCATCGCTCGGTATGGCTGGCGGCCATCGTGTCATTGTTCGTGCTGTTCCTGATGGGGTATTTCCGGATGGGCACGATCATGAAACTGGCGTTTATCGCCATGACCGCGACGATCCTGCTGGGTCTCGTCTATGAAGAACTGGATCTCTTCGGCTATATCCAGGAGCGGATGACCGCGTTGACAGCCCCATCCCAGGATCAGACGGCGAGTTGGCGCTTCTATTTGTGGATGGACGCCATTGAGCAATCGAAGGCGCATTTTCTCGAAGGAAAAGGACTCGGCAATTACTTTCAGTTGCGGTCTCCGACCGGATCGATTGTAACAGCGATGCTCCACAATCAATATATTCAGCTTCACTACCAGATCGGGATTATCGGGCTGGTGCTTTACCTCGCTTTCGCGCTCCAAACGTACGTACGACTGCGTCGTACGTACGTGGAGACGCTCGACCCCTTTTACAAGATGACGGCCCTGTTGAGCCTGGTGGTACTGCTGGGCGCGTCGGCCTATTACGTGGCGTACGATTTTGAACCGTTTACCTGGTTATTCGTGAGCCTCGGACTTGCGATTGCGCAAAACCACGCGGAGGAGAAAGAGGCCGCGCGGTTGTATTATCGGGCTTATTATGCCCAGAACCGAATGTGATACCCCTCCACGGCGCCCTTGCGTCGTGCATGCGATCTGCACCGATGAAACAAGCGTTCATAAATTCACTCCCGAAGTCGGGCACACACCTTACGGCGAAATGCCTCAAACTGATGGGGTATTCCGAACGGGACCATGTGGGATCCGCCCAGGTGCTCAACCCGGGCCTGGCGAGCAAACTCCGCCGGCTATCGTGGTTGCCGGTGCGCCAGGGTTACCTCGTGGGGATCGACACACCGGTGGAGATTTCGCGCAGGGCGGTGCATCGGATGCTCCGCCGAGCGCCGGCTCATTCGTTTTTCACGGCGCACGTGGGCTACGCGACAGCCTTGCTGGATGCCGTAGTGGCCCACGACGTGCGGCCGATCGTTGTTTTTCGGGATCCGCGTGCGGTGCTGGTTTCGTTCGTCCATTATGTCGCCGAGCGTAAAGAGCACGTCATCCACGAGGAGTTTGCGAGCCTCACCATGGAGGAGCGGTTCGACGCCGTGTTAAACGGCCGGCGCTTCCGCAACGCCTACCTCGAATCGCTGCGAACCCGCTGCCTCGCCCTAGAAGGCTGGCTGAATTCGGACGATACCGTCAAAATCCGATTCGAAGACCTGGTGGGTAATCGCGGAGGCGGATCGGACGAGATCCAGCGCAACACGTTGCAGCGTCTGTGCGACAGCCTGGACATTGTGAATCCGCCTATCGACAAAGTGGTCGAGGAGCTGTTTGGCCCCGGTCGTCACACCTTCCGTAAAGGCCAGGTCGCCTCCTGGCAGGAAGAGATTCCCGAATCCCTCATGCCGGCCGTCACCGCGAAGGTAGGCGACATCATCGAGCGCTGGGGGTACCACGAGCTGTACAAGGAGCTCGATACCGTTTCATCCTCCTGAGGACCTCGTTCCTCCGTCGGGTTTATCATGCACATCCAGGCTCGCTCGGGTATGGCGGGAGATTTTCTTGCGCGGCTCCGCGGCCAAGGACTGGTCGCCCAGCTCGTCCGTGGCTCTAGCAGCGGCCTCGTTTCGAGAATCGCTGCCGCCGGGGTCGGGTTCGTATCCGTCGGCGTGCTCACCAATTACCTGGGCATCGAGCACTACGGTGATTATGCGTACGCGCTCGCCTGGCTCACGATGCTGGCCACCGTAGGACGGCTCGGGTTCAATAAATCCGCGATTCGTTACCTCGCCTCGTATCGTGCTTCGTCGGACTGGCCTCGGATCCGCGGCTTCATCTTGTATTGCCGCAGGATCACCTACTGGATTTCGACGGCGGCGGCGCTGCTAGTGGCCGGCGTATTATGGCTCGCCTGGGATCCCATCGCTGCGTATTACGGCAACGAGCGATTTCTGATCGCCATGATGCTGGCGCTCATCTCCCTCCCCCTCCTCAGCTATTTACAGGTCAGTGAAGGCGTCCTGGATGGATTTAAAAAGGTCGCGCAATCTCAGATCCCCCTCCGCATCGCCCGTCCGGGGCTGATCGCCCTGTTTACGGTGATGGTCTATTCCTGGACGACGATGGGGCGCACCGTCAGCACCAGCGGAGCGACGGTCATGACGGTTGAATCCGCCATGATCATCAACCTCGCCGCGACGTTGATGGCCTTGCTCCTTGCCGGCGTGCTCGTACGCCGCACGCTGCCCGCAGAGGTCAAGACCGCTAATCCGGTGTTCGAATCCCGCGACTGGTTCATTACTTCGCGGGACATGATGTGGACATCCGGCTTCAACCTGGTGATCTTTGAGGCGGACCAGATTCTACTGGGCCTGTTTTCCACAACCGAGGATGTGGGCGTATTCAGCGTCGCCTCGCGTGTCGCCCAGTTACTCATTATCGCCCTCACGGCCACGAACGCCATTCTCTATCCGATGACAGCCGACCTCTTTGCGCGCAAGAAGATGCACGAGTTGCAGCGGATCGTGACGCTCGGCGCCAATGCGGTGTTTTTCATCGCGATTGCCCTGGCCGTCGTACTCTTCGTCGGCTCAGGCTATCTGGAGTTGATATTCTCGGAGGGATTCGGCGCCTCCACGCCGCTTTTACGCGTGTTGATCATCGGCCAGATCGTGAACGCGTTCACCGGGCCGGCGTTGTTGCTCCTCAATATGACCGGCCATCACCGGGATTCAGCTCGCATCCTCGGGTTCACGGCCATCATCAATGTCGTGATGAACGTAGGCCTGATCAAGCTGTACGGAGCGATGGGCGCCGCCGTCGCCACGTCGCTTTCCATCATCCTCTGGAACACGATTGCGGCCTTCGTCGTCTGGCATCGCTTAAAAATCGTATCGACTGCCCTCTACTGGCCCAAAAAACGGGGTAACACCAGTGAGTGAGACAGAGCGTGATCCAGAGCGTGAGACGAAGCCTAGGACAGCTCGTGATCCGGTCAACGACGCCGCGCAAAAGCCTGTCCAGCCCATCTTTCTGTTATCGCTCCCACGCAGTGGGTCGACGCTGCTGCAGCGCATCCTCGCCAAACACTCGGCCATCGACACGGCCGCGGAGCCGTGGATCCTGCTCCCGCTCGTCAGCACCATGCGCAGCGAGGGGGTCTACACGAACTACGATCAGAACGCCGTCGTCGACGCCATTCGGGACTTTTACACCGCGATGCCCGGCGGCCGCGCTACGTTCACCGGCGCCCTTCGCGATCTGGCCCTGCGGCTCTACACGGATCGAGCCCGCCCAGGGGCCCGGTATTTTCTCGACAAAACGCCCCGGTATCATCTCATCCTCGATGAGATTTTCGAACTCTTCCCGGACGCCCGCTTCGTCTTCCTCTGGCGGAACCCCCTCTCCGTCATCGCGTCCATGCTGGATACCTGGCACCGCGGTCACTGGTACCTCTACTTTTTCAAGATCGATCTCTACGAGGGATTCGAACGGCTCATGGCAGCCCATGAGAAGTATGAGAATAGGGCGTTCAGTATTCGTTACGAAGACATAATCTCCGAACCCGAACTATCTTGTAAGGACTTATGTAGGTACCTTGATATCCCCTTCGAGCCCGCCATGATCGACGATTTCCAAAGCGTCGACCTCGGCGGTGAGATGGGGGATCCGACGGGCGTCAAGGCGTACCGCTCCATCAGCGATGGCTCGCTGGATAAATGGAAGCAGTCGCTCCGGAATCCGATCCGCAAAGGATGGTGCCAACGGTACCTGACGTGGCTCGGCGAGCGCCGGCTCGCGGCACTTGGCTACGACCTTGATGAACTCCGTACCGAACTACACACGATCCCCTTTTCCATGAAACGAGCGGGCGGCGACATCCTCCGAATGACGTACGGCCTCGTGTATCAGTTTCTGGAATTGCGTTTACTCCAAGATAAACTCAAGCGTCTCCCCCAGCTGAAACGAGTTCATCCTCACCTGTAACTCCGATCGCCGAGCGTTTTCGCTCATAGAAGTCTGGTCACATGACGTATCTCATTGCGACTCACTCGCAATTGTTCGCTCTTACATTTGATGGGAACTGGCGTGTGACGGATGTCCGCCCGCTGGCCCGAGGCCATCATTACGGCATCGGCTTTCTAAAGAACGAGGAAGTGGACGCTGTGTTAGTGAAGCAAGATGACCGCCGGCTGCGCGTGCTAGACCGTCAATCGCTCGAAGAAGTGGCGGACCCTATCCCCTTCCTCGGCGAAACCGGCGCTATCCACCAGATCAGCTGTTCAAACGGCGGCCTGTATTTTACGAACACGGATTTTAATAACATCGTATACCAGACGCTGGATGGTACGACGTACCATTCGTACCACTTCGAAGGGAAGAGTTTCGATCACAACCACATCAACTCGGTGTTTCCCTGCGGCAACCAGATCTACGCCTTGCTGCACAACAAAGGACGCACGTTGACCGAACTGGCGATCCTGGACCACGACCCACGCGCCGGCTTCACCTACCGCCAGTCGCTCAGTATCTGGGACCACGGGTGCCACAACGTCTTCCTCGAAGGCACGCGGATGTATTATAATGCGTCCTCGACCGGTCAGTTTGTGGCCGTGGATCTCTCAACACAACAAATCCTCACCCGGCTCACCTACCCGGGGCATACCAAGGGCATCTCCGTCGTTGGGGATCACATCGTGATCGGCTTCTCAGAACACGCCGAACGCCACGCCCGCGATAAAACGCGGGGATTTCTGGCGGTGATCAACCAGAAGACGCTCAAGGAGATCGACATCATCGAGCTGGACGAACTTGATCTTCCAATCTCGGTGGGCAACATCAACGAGGTGCGCTGCATTTCGGGAGGCGAGCGCACCCATGCCGCGGAAGCGCCACTCGATCTGGACTGGACCTACCTGCGCCTTGCGCGCCGGAATCCAGCCGAGTATTTATTTAAACACGTCTCCCTGTACGCGACGCGGAGTCTGAAAAAACTCACGGGAAACCGCAAGCTTTAGACGCATTCCCGCGGCACCGATACCTCTGACGTCACGTGCCTTCGCTTTCAGCGAAACCCGGAGGGGTGTAACGAATTGGAAAGGCACACCATGGCAACGGATTCGCTCCGCGCGCCATTGCGCGCGTGCACCGGGTGAACCCGCCTCGTCCCTAAGCGCCCATCGCCTTTGTTACGCAGCCTCCACTCAATCCGATGTCCGCAACAACCCGCATTACAGCCGTCCTGGCCTGCCACAACCGCAAGCCCCTGACGCTGAAATGCCTTGAGAACTATTTCGCCCAGATGGTCGATGACACCGTGGCGTTGGAGGCCGTCGTTCTGGACGATGGCAGTTCCGATGGCACGAGCGAAGCGATTGCCGCGCGCTTTCCCCGGGTGCGGTTGCTCCATGGGGATGGATCGCTCTTCTGGAATGGCGGGATGCATCGGGCGTTTGGAGAGGCCACGGCCACTGGCTCGGAGTATTACCTGTGGCTCAACGACGATACCCAGCTCTATCCGGACACCCTCGGTCGGTTCATGAAAACCGTTCGCCAACTGGAGGTGGCCGGGTACGAGCGCAACATGATCGTCGGCTCGGTTCAGGACCCTGCGAGCGGCGCATTGACGTACGGAGGCTCCGTGCGGAGCAGCACCTGGCACCCCCTGAAATTCGAACTCGTCGCCCCGGCGGATCATCCCTTGCCGTGTGTGATCATGCACGGAAATTGTGTGCTGATCCCGGACGACGTGGCGCGGCTGGTCGGTAATCTCGATCGTGGGTTTTCTCACGCTATCGGGGATATTGACTACTCGCTGCGCGCCACCGAAAAGGGTGTTTCCGTGTGGATCGCCCCCGGGTACGCCGGCACGTGTGCGACGAACCCGATCGATGGCAGCTGGCTCGACACGCGGCTTTCGCTGCGCGAGCGCTGGCGCCAGGTGACAGGCCCCAAAGGCCTTCCGCCCCGTGAGTGGATGTACTTTGCGCGGAAATATGCCGGCATGATGTGGCCTATCTACGGGTCGCTGCCGTATGTACGCATGACCCTGTCCGCCGTGACGGCACGGTTCGGGCACCAGAAATTACGACCCATCGCGTGATGGGCGCTCCCGCCTAGACCGTTTGACCCCTATTCCCATGGTTTACGTCGTTACCCCGGTCTTCAACCGAAAAGCCATCACCCAGCGATTCCTGGCCTGTCTGCAGCAGCAGGACTATCGCGACATCCGCGCCGTCATCGTAGACGACGGGTCGACTGATGGGACGTCTGACATGATCCGGGCCGAATTTCCAGAAGTCACTATTGTGACCGGCGACGGCAATCTTTGGTGGACCGGGGGCACCAACGCCGGCCTTCGCCATGTCCTGGCGGAAGCCCGCGCGGATGACTTCGTGCTGATCATCAACGACGACCTGGAGTTCGACGCCGCCTACGTGGGCCGGCTGGTCGCCTTCGCCCAGGCGCATCCGCGCACCCTGGTAGGATCCGTGGTGATCGACATCGAAACGCCGGACACCATCTGGGACGGCGGCCGCATCACCAACTGGTTCACGGCCAAGGACCGGGTGCTGCATGTAGGCCGGCGATTGTCTGAATTCTCACCGGGTCATGCCGTAGAAGTCTCCCAGCTCACGGGCCGGGGCATGCTCGCGCCGGTAGGCGTATTTAATGAAGTAGGGTTGTATGACGAGGTGCATTTCAAGCACCGGGGCGACACTGAATTCCCCGTGCGCGCGTGCCGGCGTGGGTACAAGCAGGTGGTCGCCTACGACGCGTCCGTGCGTAGCCACGTACATAAAACCTATGAGTTCGACGTCAAGGACGTATATCGATTGGGCGACATCAAACGCTATTTCTTCGACTTTCGCTCGTCGTTTTGGGTCAAGTTTCGCTTCTACTTTGCGCTCAAAACCGCTACCTCGCCGCTGCAATTCGTCTCATTTTTTACGTGCGACATGGTCCGCGTAACGGTACACTTTCTGAAACGTCTGCGATTGAGCGCTTGAAGGCCCGCTCCCGCGCGCGCCATCCCGTGTATTTGCCCATCGTTCATACCCAGGGGAGGGTTCATGAAAAGAAATAAATCGCGCAAGGAGCGGTGTCTATTCATCGTGTGGAAAGGGTATCAGCGCCGCGCCGAGGTTCTGGCGCCGTTGTTTGATGCCGAAATCAAGTGGGTACCCCATCTTTTCCGGAGCAAGCGTCTGCGGCCGCTCGACTATCTCTACAAACTCGTCGTCACCATCTTCCATATCCTGCGCAAGCGCCCCAGTTATGCGATTGTCCAGGCGCCACCGCATTATGCCGCCCTGCCCGCCATCCTGTGCCGGTTGCCTTACATCCTGGATGCACACAACGGAGTGTTCCAGTCCTACTGGCATAAACTCCCCCTCTTTAATCGAGTGATGCGCCGCGCCCAGGCCGTGCTGGTGCACAACCCCGAAGTGTTGGCTCTCTTTCATGGCGATTACCCGGAGAAGCCTTTTTTTGTCGTCGCCGACCCGCTTCAGCGCATCGAGGCGCCGAACGCGGTGCGTGAGGCCAGTAAGATACTCTTCATCTGCTCGTTCGACCCGGATGAACCCGTCGAGACCATTGCCGATGTCATCGCCCGGGTGCCAGAGTACACGTTTGTCATCACGGCCGATCTAAAAAAGTTGCCCACGGCGTTACGTCAGCGGATAGAAGGGTATCCCAACGTCCTTCTCACCGGTTTCCTCAGCACCGGCGACTACCACCGGATGTTGTGCACCAGCACCGCCGCCATCGCGCTCACGAACATGGTGGCCACCCAGCAATCCGGGGCCTGCGAGGCTCTTTCGTCCGACACCCCGCTCATTGCCAGCCGCTCCAGCCTCTCCGAGAAGCTTTTTGGCGAGTGGGCGACGCTGGTTGAAAACACGCCCGACGCGATCGTCGCCGGCATCCGGAGTCTCGATACAGCGCCGCTACATCTCGAAGCCTATCGCACGGCGTGGAATCAACAGGTCCGTGCGGGCGTGATCTCTGTTCTGGAGGAGGTGTTACATGTCCCGGCGGGAGATTCGGCGCCTGACGTGCGCGAACAGCATCTCACTTCGTGAATTCTAGCGAGGATTCCTACGTAGCAGGCGGCTACAGGCACGGGACGTGATAAGTTTGGCACAATTCTGCATGGGGCTGCCGACATCGTATCACCGATGCCGACAGCCCCCTCCTGTTTCGTGCATCTCCGATTGCGCCGGCGCTGGCCGCCGCAATCGCTCCCCCGGTGTTTACCAAATTACTCGCTACGCCAATCTCTATGCGATTGACCCGACTCGTGTGCCCTTTCGCGACGTTCTTGACGATAGTTTACTCCCTGATCCTTGTCCCACCCGCGCTCGCCCAGCAATGTTATTTGCAGCAGGACTGCGGACCCGGCTCGATGTGTGGCGCCAACGGCATCTGCCGGCCCGTACGTGATGTACTCACCGCCGGCGGCGGGGTCATCCACTGGGTAGATGCCGCGAATGGCAGCAACAGCAACCCCGGCACGGAAGGCGCCCCCTGGGCGACCGTCGTTTACGCCGCCCAACATACCAGCGTGCAACCCGGCGACGCGATCCTCATCCGTGAGGGTACCTATTATGGCGAAATCATCCCGGCGCGCGGCGGTACATCGGGCAACCGCATCGCCTATGCGGGATATCCCGGCGAACGCGTGGCGATATCTGGAGCCGTACCCCTCTCAGGCGCCTGGACCCTGGACGCCAGCCAGATATGGAAGATGACCTGGACCCTGCCGCCGCTCTGGGTGCGCCGTGTAAACGATGGTGTGCCCCAGGACGACGACGCGCGCCGGCGCGACGTCCTCATCGCCGACGACCAGATGCTCAAGGCCGTTTACACACGCGCCGATGTTGTGGAAGGCACCTTCTTTCTCGAAGGATCGCCGGCGAACCCCACCCGGATGTATGCCTGGCTGCCCGGCGGGATAAATCCAAATAACGCCCGGATGGAGACCAGTCGCACGAACAACCTGTTCACACCCTCCGGCAGTGAAGCCAACTGCAATGTGGGCGAAATTCGTGGCTACTTCCATTTCGTCAACCTGATCTTCCGGCATACCGCGAACGATGGACTCACCGGCGCATTGTGTGTCGGTAGCCAGGGGTCGCTGGTCGAGAACGTGACGGCAGAGTGGAACAACGGCGCCGGCATTTTCATGCGTGGCGACGACCACATCGCCCGTGGTGTGTACGCCTTCAGCAACGGCATGAGCGGTGTCCGAGGCGAATATTGCGATCGATGCTTGCTCGAGTATGCAGAGAGCCGATACAACAATTGGAAGGGATACAAACCCTTCTGGGAGTCAGGCGGCGGAAAGTGGCTTTATACGACGAACTCCACATTCCGCCACCTCAACTTTTCAGACAATGAAGGCCCCGGCCTCTGGCTGGACACCGAGAACTACGGCAATACGATCGAACGCAGCGTGTTCGACAACAACTACGGGGTCAATGTATTTCTGGAACTGCTCACAAACGACACCATCGTCCGCAACAACGTGATGACCCGCGCCCGGTTCGCGCGTCCAGCCTTCTACGGATATGGCCTGCTGGTGCATGCCGCGAACGACAATATGATCCTGCACAACACCATGCTGGCGAATGAAGGGGGCGCGATGCGGATTCGGGCGGACTACCGGGGCAAGTCGACCGGAAACCGATACTACAACAACCTGTTTGTCGCCAACACACTCATTGAGCATGGCACCGAACGGCGATCCAGTGAGCTGTCGTTTGAAGAACACGTCACTGTTGACGATGCACGCAGTAACACGGGTGACGGCAATGTCATGTGGCACCGCAGCTATGCGTCACAAGAGTATAATACGTTCCAGTTCCGGCCGGCCAGTGGCGTGAACGTCGTCCACTCCTCCAACTTGAAAGACTGGCAGAACGCGGCGCTGACCGACTACAATTCCATCGTGGTGGACCTTTCAAAAGCGCATGTCGTTGACACCACCGACATGGTTAAGGGTTGGCGCCTGGCCGACGGTTCGCAGATCATAGGCAAGGGAGTTGCATTGCCTTCGGATATGCCGCCCTTGCTCGCCGATTTCGACGGCGACCCTCGCCCTGTCAAAGGCTCCGACCCTGGCGCGGATCAATTCAGTAGTGACGCACCGGACAATACGACGGCCGGCGTGCCGGGGGATGCCTCGGGCAACGGCCTGGTTACGGCGCTAGACGCCTCTCTGGTGCTCCAGCATGCCAGTGGCCTGCTCAATCTGGGGGCTCAACTCGTTGCCGACGCCAGCGGAGACGGCGCCATCACGGCCTTTGATGCTTCATTGATCCTAAAATTTATAACCGGCTATATTTCCTGTTTCCCGGTCGCCCCGGAATGCCAGTCCGCGGGGAAGCAATCGCTTTGACCCGGGATTCCGCCACCTTGTCGCCGGCGCAATGAGTGCGTAGCGCTCGACCGCTGGAGCGGCGCGCCATTCGCTGAACGAACGAGCTATGAGAGTATTGTTAGCGGCCTACGCCTGCGAGCCCCATCGCGGGTCAGAGGAAGGGTTCGGCTGGAACTGGGCCACCCATCTCGCCAGCCAGGGGCACGACGTCTGGGTGATGACACGTCCGCTGGCCCGGTCGGCCATTGAACGCGCCATGACCGAGGCGCCGATGCCGAATCTGCACTTCGTCTATGTGGATATCCCGTCTCGGTATCGCCGTTTTATCAAGGGCCTGTTCGGTGTCTACGCGCACTATTTCCTGTGGCAACGCTCCGCGTATCGGGAGGCAAAAAGCGTCATCGGCCGGCAGGAGATTGACCTGGTTCACCACGTTACCTGGGGCAGCCTCATCGGAGGATCGTGGCTGTGGAAGCTCGGGAAGCCGTTTGTGTTTGGCCCGGTGGGCGGCGGCCAGGTGGCGCCTGCCGCCTTCTCCCGGTATTTCCCGACACGCTGGCGGGAGGAGTCGCTCCGAACCTACATTACCGTGAAGTGGCTGCCTTACTTGCCCTCGACGCGGAGGATGTTGCGGCACACGACGCTGCTCCTGGCGACCAATAGCGAGACCCTCGCCATCGCCCGTCAGATGGGCGCACCGCGAGCCGAGTTGTTTCTGGACACCGGGCTGCCGGCGACTTATTACGCCGCCGAGCCCAAATATCATTTTCGAGACCATACAGCACACATCCTCTGGGTAGGCCGTCTGCTGGAGCGCAAGGCGCTGCTGCTTTCACTGGAGGCCGTCGCGCGGCTCAAGATCCCTTTTTCGATGACCATCCTGGGAGATGGTCCGCAGGACGCCGATGTGAACGGCTGGATCGAATCGCTGGGTCTGACCGGGCGGGTACACGCCCCCGGGCGCGTCGCCTGGAGCGAGGTACAGCGTGCGTATGAAGAAAACGAGATCTTTTTGTTTACCAGCCTGCGGGATTCGTTCGGGTCGCAGTTGTTGGAGGCGATGAGTAACGGCCTGGCGATCGTCACGTTGGATCATCAGGGTGCGCACGACTTTGTACCGGACGAAGCCGGCCTCAAGGTGCCTGTCACCACGCCGGAAGAAACGGCCGAGCGCCTTGCCGATGCCATTGCAGCACTCTATCGGCAGCCGGAGCGGCTGGCCGGCATGAGTGCCGCCGGGCTCGCGTTCGCCCGGACCAACGAATGGACCCTTAAAGCCAAACAGGTGACGCGCCTGTACGACACGATTACTCCCCAAACCCCCCGTCGCGAACCCGTGTACTGATCTTCACCGCCTCTTAATCTGCCCGGACCGTCGTATTTTTCAGCGATGGCGCAAGGCTGATACGAACGAGTCAGTAAGAAATACACGGCCGCGCGTCACAGATTCTCCAGTCGTAACGGTATATGTACACCGCCCCAAGGGACAGTCGCACCATCCTCACGATGCAGGTTGATGTGACGAGTTATCCCGATGCGACGCAAAAAGTGGTCAATTGGGCGCGTGAGGGGCGCTCACGCATCGTGTGCGCCGCCAACGTGCACATGGTGATGGAGACCCACGACGACCCCTCGTTCGGGAGCATCGTGAACGGTGCGGATCTCGTGACACCGGATGGCGTGCCGCTTGTATGGGCGCTCCGTCTGATGGGGGTCGAGGAAGCCACCCGCGTGTACGGACCCGATCTGACATTGCATGTCTGCGAGGCAGCCGCGCTGCAGCGCATCCCGATCGGGCTGTATGGCGGCACGCCGGAGAGCCTCGACGACTTCGAAACGTTCCTGACGCAGCGGTTTGCCGGCACCCATATCGGCTGCAAGATCGCGCCCCCCTTCCGCCCGCCCACGCCGGAAGAGGATGCACGGTATATTCAGGAGATTAATACGTCCGGCGTTCGGATCCTGTTTGTGGGCATCGGTTGTCCAAAACAGGAGAAGTGGATGGCGGAGCACAAGAATACAGTACACGCCGTCATGTTGGGCGTCGGCGCCGCGTTCGATTTTCATACGGGACGCGTGCGCCAGGCCCCTGGCCTGATCCAACGGTTGGGTCTGGAATGGGCCTTCCGCCTGGCTATGGAGCCCGGGCGACTCTGGAAACGATACCTGAAGCACAACCCTCGCTTTGTCGTGCTGTTTTTGCGTCAACTGCTCGGACAGCGTGCGAAGAAAGGCATCAACACGAAACGATAACCAAAAGGAAAGGATGAGTACGTTGACCCTGATCGAACCCCATGGTGGTGAACTTTGCGAGCTCCTGTTGAAGGACAAGAAATTGGAAGCCGCGCTGCAGGAAGCCATCAATCTCCCCTCCATCACCCTGAACGCGCGCCAGCTGTGCGACATTGAGCTGCTCCTGAACGGAGGTTTCTCGCCGTTGCGCGGCTTCATGTCGCAGAAGGATTACGACCAGGTCGTCGAAGCCATGCGCCTCGCCGATGGCACGTTGTGGCCGATGCCGATCACGCTGGACGTGGCCGAAGCCACTGCGAAGGACTACAAAGGGGGCGACAAGATTGCCCTCCGCGACCCGACGGGCCTCCTGATCGCGCTGCTCACCGTCTCCGACGTGTGGAAACCGAATAAGGAGACCGAGGCCCAGAAGGTATTCGGCTCGCTCGACAAGAAGCACCCGGCGGTGTCGTACCTGTTCGACCAGTCCGGCGATTACTACATCGGCGGCTCGCTCGAAGGCGTTCGCCTGCCGATCCATTACGACTTCATGGAGCTGCGCCATACGCCCCGCGCCCTGCGCGCCGAGCTGGAAGCGCGCCAGGCCGAGAAAGTCGTGGCGTTCCAGACGCGTAACCCGATGCACCGCGCTCACAAGGAGCTGACCGACCGCGCCGCGGCCGAAGTCGGCGGGCACCTGCTCATTCACCCGGTCGTCGGGTTGACGAAGCCGGGGGACATCGACTACTTCACGCGCGTCCGCTGCTACAAGAAGCTCGTCACGCACTACCCGGGCAACCGGGCGCACCTGAGCCTGTTGCCGCTGGCGATGCGCATGGGCGGCCCACGCGAGGCCGTCTGGCATGCGATCATCCGCAAAAACTACGGGTGTACGCACCTGATCGTTGGCCGCGACCACGCCGGCCCCGGCAACGACAGCACCGGCAAGTCCTTCTACGGACCGTACGACGCCCAGGAGCTCGTCTCGAAGCATGAAGCCGAACTCGGCATCAAGATGCTCGACTTCAAGATGATGGTGTACGTGCCCGCACTGGACACGTACAAACCCGTCGACGAAATCAAGCAGGGCGAAACCACCCTGGATATCTCCGGCACCGAATTGCGCAAACGGCTCCAGGATGGCGACGAAATCCCGGCCTGGTTCTCGTACCCGGACATCGTCGAAGAGCTGCGCACGACACACCCGCCGAAGCACCAGCAGGGCTTCACGGTCTTCTTCACGGGCCTCTCGGGCTCCGGGAAGTCGACCATCGCCAACGCACTCATGACGCGCTTGCTTGAGCACTCAGGCCGGCCGGTCACCCTGCTCGACGGGGATGTCGTTCGGACCCACCTGACGAAAGGCCTCGGCTTTACGAAGGAGGATCGCTCGATCAACGTCCAGCGCATCGGCTATGTCGCCAGCGAGATCACGAAGCACCGCGGCATCTGCCTCAGCGCTCCGATCGCGCCGTACGAAGCCGACCGCCAGGCCAACCGCGCTTCGATCGGCGCCTACGGGGGCTACATCGAGGTGTATGCGGAGGCGTCGGTGGAAGTGTGCGAAAGCCGCGACACGAAGGGACTCTACGCCAAAGCGCGCGCCGGCCTGATCAAGGGCTTCACAGGGATCGACGATCCCTATGAGATCCCGACGAACGCGGAAGTGGTCTGCGTTACCGAGAAGGAAACGATCGACGAAAGCACGGAGAAAGTCCTCCAGAAGCTGTTCGAACTCGGCTTCCTCAAGGCGGGCGCCTGATCCGCGCGAGGTAAGTGATACCATGATAACCGGACGAAGGGGGCGCACGCTCTCTTCGTCCGTTTCTTTTCGGGAGACTTCTTTTTCAGGGGGCTCCGCCGCGCCGAAATGACGATACGAACGGTGAGACGGATCGAGTGAAGCCAGTACCCCCCTGTCAGATTCTAACGACCGCACATCCCGTCGCCGCCCTTCAACACGCCATCCTGGCCATCGGCCTGCCGGCTGTTTTCTTTCCCAATTTTGGATCGTAATTCCAGGTGCGACGTACGCAGGAAATCCTTCCTGGCGCCGCCACCCGGTCTCATTTTTGATAGTATTCGTTTTAAACTCTGCGCACTCATGCATGTAGCCATCATAGGAACTGGATATGTAGGCCTGGTATCGGGAACGTGTTTCTCCGAGATGGGCAACGCAGTCGTCTGCGTCGATATCGATCGATCGAAAATTGAGCGGCTCACTTCTGGTAAATTGACGATTTTCGAGCCCGGTCTGGAGATTTTCTTTGAGCGCAACCTCCGCGAAGAGCGTCTGCATTTCACTTCCTCGCTGATCGATGCCGTTCGACACGCCGAGATCATTTTTCTGGCGTTGCCCACGCCATCCGCGAGCGATGGCTCGGCAAATCTTTCCTACGTGCTGGGCGTCGCGGCCGACATTGCCGATCTGCTCCGCAAGGACTCGGCCCTCGGCTACAAGGTGATCGTAAATAAAAGTACCGTACCCGTGGGCACGGCAGACCGCGTGACAGCGGTGTTTCTCGAACGTGGCCTGGTGGCCGGCGAACACTTCGATGTCGTCTCCAACCCGGAATTTCTCCGTGAAGGCGTGGCCGTGGAGGATTTTATGAAGCCCGAACGCGTCGTGGTCGGTTCGACAAGCACCCGCGCCCTCGAGCTAATGCATTCGCTCTATGAGCCCTTCGTTCGCCAGGGCAATCCCATCCTGGATATGGATCCACGATCGGCCGAGATGACGAAGTATGCCGCCAACGCCTTCCTGGCCACGAAGATCTCGTTCATGAACGAGATCGCCAATCTCTGCGAATCCGTCGATGCCAATGTCGACATGGTCCGCGTGGGTATTGGCCTTGACAGCCGCATCGGAAAGCAGTTTTTGTACCCGGGGATTGGCTTTGGTGGGAGCTGTTTCCCGAAAGACGTAAAGGCCCTGAAGTACACCGCGGATGAATATGGCTATACGTTTGCCGTGCTCAACGCGGTGCTGGATGTCAATGAGAAGCAGCGCGGCCTGTTGGTAGACCGCGTGCTCGCGTATTTCGGAGGCGACATCGCCGGCAAGAAGGTCGCTATCTGGGGCCTTTCCTTCAAACCGAATACGGACGACGTACGCGAGGCGCCGGCGCATGTGATCATTCGGGGGCTGCTCGCTCACGGCGCCACAATCGGTGCCTTCGACCCTGAAGCGATCGAAACCACGCGCGCCGAGCTGGGCGAAACGATTACGTATCACGAGGATAGCTACAGCGTTCTCGACGATGTGGACGTGCTCGTTATCTGTACGGAGTGGAATGAATTTCGGCGGCCCGACTTCGAGAAAATGCGCAGCCTCATGCGCCATCCGATCGTGTTCGACGGCCGCAATCTCTATAAACCTGAAACGATGGCTACCAAAGGATTTACGTATTTTTCGATCGGCCGCCCCCACGTTCCCGCGAACGTGGGCGCCCTCGAAATGGAGCGATAGATTCTCAATGGCGTTGAAGTAACGGACTATGAAACGTACTCTTGTCACGGGCGGAGCCGGCTTCCTGGGATCGCACTTATGCGATCGGTTTATCCAGGAAGGGCATGAAGTCCTCTGTGTGGACAACTTCATCACAGGCCGGCCCGATAACATCGCGCACCTGATCGGCAACCCCCAGTTCACGTTTATCGAGCTGGACATTACAAACTACATCTACGTGGAGGGCCCGCTGGATTATATCTTGCATTTTGCAAGCCCCGCCTCACCAGTAGATTACCTGAAATATCCCATCCAGACGCTCAAAGTGGGCGCCCTGGGCACGCACAAGGCGCTTGGCCTGGCCAAGGCCAAAGGCGCTCGCTTCCTCAGCGCGTCTACGAGCGAAGTCTACGGAGACCCACTCGTACACCCGCAGTCTGAAGAATACTGGGGCAACGTCAATCCCATCGGGCTGCGAGGCGTCTACGACGAGGCCAAACGCTTCGCGGAGGCTATGACCATGGCCTATCATCGCTATCACGGTGTCGATACGCGGCTCGTTCGCATCTTCAACACCTACGGTCCGCGGATGCGGCTGGACGACGGCCGGGCACTCCCGACCTTCATGAAGCAGGCGCTCAACGGCGAATCCATCACCGTGTACGGCGACGGCAGCCAGACACGTTCGTTCTGTTATGTCGATGATCTTATCGAAGGCATCTATCGCTTGCTGATGAGCGACGAGACGGGCCCGGTGAACATCGGCAACCCGGACGAGATCACGATTCTCGATTTCGCCCGCGAGGTGATCTCCCTCACCGGGAGCCCGAGCGAAGTGATTTTCAAGAATCTTCCCGATGACGACCCCAAAGTGCGCCAGCCGGATATCAGCAAAGCGAAGCGGATATTGAACTGGACGCCTCAGATCGAGCGTCGAGAAGGACTGCGGCGAACACTGGCCTATTTCCGTAAGGAAGAAGCCGCACTGCCCCAGCACTGACACGACTATAGCCGCGGAGGCCGGCCCCATCCCATGCGCCCATCGGCTATGCCCCACATAGCCTTATTGGATAGGCACCGGTAGCCTGCGGCACGTAGTGACGCGTCCTACCATCCTGGTGGCGCATGTCGCTTGCGCTCAAGGTTGAACGGCCCGGTCAGGGGGTGACGTAACTTGCGAGTCACGTCACCCCCTGGTCTGATCCCTGGAGTCCGTATCCCCGCGCATTTCCGAGCGGTACGGACTCCCCGGTCACTCATTTTTGAAGGGTCACAGTAATGGAACTTGTTGAGGTACTTTCTGAACGCACGTTCTACGACCGGCTTCCGCGTAGAGGGGAATGGCTTGTCTCCTACCTCAGACACCGCCTGCAGAACGTCCTGGTGCTTGCCGCGAGCGACATGATCGCCATCGTACTGGCTTTTCTACTGGCCGGCTCGATTCGCCTGTTCTGGCAGGGCGCGCTACTGATCCCGGATTGGGCCTGGTATCTGATCCCCGCCTGGTGGATCGGCACGGCCATCACACAACTTTTGCCCAGTTGGGGGCTCGGCCCGGTCGAGGAACTCCGACGAACGGTCCTGCTGCTCATTGTAATATTCGCCGGCGCCGCCGTCGTGTTGTTTATTAGCAAGGCCTCCGAGTCCGTCAGCCGTATCACCCTCACCCTCTCCTTCCTGTTCAGCGTCGTAACCGTCCCGTTCATGCGGATGCTGGTCAAGCACCTCCTGATCCGGCTCGGGGTCTGGGGGCTGCCCACGGTCATCTACGGCGGCGGGGAGTTCGCGGAGCGCATCGTGCGCTTCCTCCAGGCGGAAAAGGGCCTGGGCTACAAACCCATTGGCATCTTCGACGACGACCCATCCTCCTGGAATACCGCGCTACTCAACGTTCCGATCGAAGGCGGGACCAACCTCGTGACGCCGGAAGCATCGGTGGCCATCCTCGCGATGCCGAGTATGTCCAGTGCTCGCGCCACCGAACTGCTGGAAGGCCCGCTCTCGTATTACCGCACGGTGTTGCTCGTGCCGGACCTCCTGGAGTCGCCCTCGCTCTGGGTCAAGCCGCGCGACCTGAGCGGGATGCTGGGACTGGAGATCACGTCCAATCTCATCAATCCGGTCTCCCGATTCGCCAAGCTTACGTTCGACGTGCTCGTCGTCCTGCTCACCAGTCCGATCTGGTTTCCGATCTGCGCGACGCTGGCCTTCCTGATCTGGTTCGAGGACCGGCAGAGCCCCTTTTTCTTGCAGGAACGTGTTGGGCGCGGGGGCAAGATGTTTCGCACGTTTAAATTCCGCACCATGGTGCCCAACGCGGAAGCGGTGCTACGGCAAAAGCTGGAGACCGACGAAGTGATGCGGACGGAGTGGGAGACGTTTTACAAGCTGCGGAAAGACCCACGGATTACCAAGATAGGCCGGCTGCTTCGCCGGCTCAGCCTGGACGAATTGCCCCAATTGATCAACGTGCTGCGGGGCGAAATGTCGCTTGTGGGCCCTCGCCCCCTGCCCACCTATCACTGCAATGAACTGCCGCGACGCGTCCGCGAATTGCGCGAGCGGGTTCGGCCGGGCATCACGGGGCTGTGGCAGGTGTCCGGCCGGAGCGACACCGGCAACGAGGGCATGGAGCAGTGGGATCCCTACTACGTCCGAAACTGGTCGCTGTGGCTGGATGCGGTCATCCTCGTACGCACCATCACGGCGGTCTTGAAAGGCTCGGGCGCCTACTGACGCACGAGTCGGATCGCGAGCACCCCGATGCCGACCTGCATCGCGCCGAGAGCGACGGCCGCGCTTCGGTCATACCGCTGGAAACTGCCCCGAAGCCGTGGATCGCCGTCTACCGCATAGAGCTCGTAACGGGAATCGGCTTTCATCTTATAATGGACCGCCAGCACCCCGGAAGCCACGGCGGCTCCACCCAGGGCGACGTTGAGCCAGCGCCCACGCGGTCTCCGGACCAGCTCGTCGACGGCGTCGAGCGCCAGGTCCGGCGCGGCCGGCTGCAGGGTTTCATCGTGCCGGTTCCAGATGCGATCCCCGGGGGTGAGTCGTTTTAATTCATACCCATCCTTTTGAAGCAGAAGCACACCCATCAGCGGCGCGGGAGCCGTGTGGAGCAGCGGCGTCGTACCGAGTAATGAGCGCCCCGCCGGCGTTTCGAGCAACACATTGGCGTCGAACGGATCGGAGGTGATCGCGTAATGAAACATAAAATCCAACGTGACATCCAGAGTATCCACGGTAAGCAGGTTCACGGATACGTGTGCTGGCGTCATTGACCAGTTGTCACCCGAGGGATAGACGAGGCGGAGCCGGGTCGTTTCGCGGGGCACCACAAACCACTGCGTCTGGGCTCGGCCGAGATACAACGAGTCCGCATAGACGAGCGCATCTGGCGTATTACTCCTGAGGGAAATGACCGCCGCTTCCTGGGCGACTGCCGGCACGGTCGCAGCGAACGCCAGCAAGCCGGCAACCCAGGCGGCGGATAAGGAGGGGGCCAGGCGCGGGAATCGTTCCATCTTCATTTACTCGGTTACGGCCGTCTCCGCAACGCGGAAGGCGACGAGTCGTTGAGGTTCCGAAAGCACGAACACCATGTCGTCGGTTGCCGCCATAGCGGATTGGACGCGGCCGGGCATCGCATACTCCCAGAGCTTGAGGCCCGTGTTTCTATCCAGCGCCACCAATTCCCGTCCAAGCGTGCCGGCATAGACGGTGCGTTGCGTCATCAGCGGGGCGGCGGTCACCGGCGCCTCTACATCGACGCTCCATAATTCAGTCCCACTCAGCGCGCGAATCGCCCGCACAAACCCATCCGTCGTACCAACGACCAGGACGCCGTCGCGCGGGTCGAAGGCGGTGGCGGAGAAGCGAACCGTGGTGTCCGGCAGCGCCAGCGTCCAGCGCGTCTCGCCGGTGCGGGCGTCCAGGCCGTACATCCGGCCACGTGTGGTCGGGACGATGACCACGCCGGAACCCAGGCCCAGGGATTGGAGCACCGGCGTGTGCAGATCCCGCCGCCAGCGACGGACGCGATCCACGACATCCACTCCGAACACTACGCCGGCCTCGTTGGCCACATAAACCATGGGCCCATCCGCGACAGGAGTACTGAGGACATAGGCCATGGAATCGAGGGCATGCGCCCAGCGCTCGTGGCCCTGTTCCACCTCAACCACGCGGAGCATGGCCGTGGCATCGATGACGACGGCGAGGGAATCAAGCGCGAGCACGCCGGCTTCGACCGACGCCTCGCGCAGTTTCCAGGCTTCCTTGCCCCGAACGAGATCGAATCCCGTAATGGATTCCTTGCGCTTGGCTCCCGGCACGAGCAGCATCGTGCCGGCGATGGCCATCCCCCCTTCGACAGGCGCACTAAATCGAACGCGCCCTACCCGTTTGCCTTTCTCGACATCGAGGGCGAGCAGTTGACCTTTTCGGTTGGCGACCAGAACGAGGTCGCCGGCAACGAGGACCGACCCGGGCCCGGTGCCGGCCCCGACATCGAATTCCCAGGCTTCTTCCAGCGGAGGCTCGATACGCCAATCGGCCATCGACGTGCGCGCCAGGTTGGCGCCCGACGACAGCCAGTCGTCGGGCTCGATCGTGCGTGACGTGTAGGAAAACGAGTTGCAGCCGGCGAGCGTTAGCGCCAGAAGCACAATCGACAGGAGCGAAGCCGCGGGGGTGCTAGAAGTCATAACCAAAGAAGAATTGCCGGAACATCCGGTCGGAGGGCACCCAATCGCGGTAGGAATAACCGAGATCATAGCGCAGCACGATGCCTCCAAAGAGGTTCATCCGCAGACCAACACCAAGCGCGCCCAGCGTCTGCCCGGTTCGGATATTCGGCTGCGCGTCGTTGTAGCCGTCGTTCCAGGCGTGCGCGGCGTCGAAGAATAGCGCGCCCCGCAGGTTGGCCACTCCGAATGGCGCGAGCACCGGGATATAGATGGTCGGGTTGTTCAGTATCGGAAAGCGGAGTTCGTTGGAGACGAACCACATTTTTTTGCCGCGAACGCTGAACAGACGCTGGCCGCGCAGGTCCCAGCTCCCGCCCAGGATAAAGAGCCGCGCCTCGCGCCCCTCGTTGAGCCGGCCGACCACGCGCGACGCAAACGTGAGCTGGCGCGTTAGGCGGAGATAATACCGGATATCGGCCATCAGGCTGAAATAATTGACGTTGGAATACCGTACGTCCGACGTGTAGCCGGCCGTCAGGTTGGCGCGCCAGCCCTGCATGGGCCCATTCATACCGTAGAGCGTGTTGTCGTGCACGAGGGAGATCGTATTCGACAGCAAAATGGCTTCTCGATTGATCTGCTCGACCGGGATCTCGCGGTGATTCCAGTTCAGTGACGTACTCAGCTCGACGCGCTGGAACATGGAGATCGGGTAGCTGACAGCGCCCATGCCGCCATAAATCGTCTCAAAGACAAACGGAAAGCTCGTCGGGGCGTCGGGGTCCGTAATGTCGTAGCGTTCGCCGCCGTACCGATACAGACCGTAGGAATAATTGGTCCTCCGGTGGGTCTGCACTCGGGTGACAGCCACGTTCATGCTCTGGAGGAAGTCCTGCCGGGAGCGGCCCAGGTTGAAGAGCGTGAGGAACCACCGGTCGTTGCTCATCAGGTCCGACACGGCGACGAGAGCACCGCCGTAGGTGCCGAGCACCTGATTCTGGCTGACCATGCCCTGCGCGACATCGAGCGAATACTTGCGCTTATAGGGGTTCAGCGTCACCTCGCTCTCGGCGTCGATGCGATCGAAAGCCCAGTGTTCACCGGTCAGGGTGATCGGGTGTTCGATTTCGGTGCTCGGATGTAGCAACAGTGAATCGGCGCCGGCGAGCGTCCGGATCGTAAAGCTCATCTGCTCGAAGCTGGTGAAGACGATCCGGCCGTCGCGCGTCCAGACAGGATCGTACGCTGCCGTGGTAATGTCGGTGAGACGGCTGGCGGTTCGCGTCAGGGTGGGCGCCGTCAGCAGGTTCTCGATGGGCGTGCGCGAGGCCGAGGCGACGGCTGGCGGCACGCCAATCTCCTGTGTCATGTCGATCGCCCAGATATTCTGCGGCCCGAACCGCCCGACACTGTCTCGTCGGGCGCTGGTATACAGCAGGAATCGCCCATCCGGAGTCCACTGCGGTGAGAAATCGTGCTGGGTGCCGAAGGTGACGTAGCGGATCGAGCCGTCGTCCAATCCGTAGGTGAACAGATTGTAGGCGCCCTCATCGCCGGATGACGTGCGGTCGGACGAGAAGGCGATATGCCGACCGTCCGGGCTCCAGGATGGATCGCGTTCGTCGTAACTGTCGTTGGTAAGCTTGGTCAGCGTCTCTGTGCGGGTGTCGAAGCGATACAGATCGTTAAATCCGCTCCGGTCGATCGAGGTAAAGGCCAGCTGTTCACCTTCTGGATCCCAGGAGGGCGAGTATACCGCGATCAAGTCGTCGAACTGATACGACGCCGCCAATCGATCGGCGACGAGATCGTATACATGCAGGCTATTGCTGCCCCCGCTTTTGGTGACAAAGGCCAGCTTACCATCGGCCGAGATGCTCGTCCGGCTTTCGAAAAAGTGGAAGGCCTCAAAGCGATGATCGCGTTCTCCCTTGATCAGCACCCGCTCTTTGCCCGTCGGCCGGAAGAGGGAGTCCAGCTTCACCTCATAGAGGTTGGTGTATCCGGTCCGGTTTGCGATGTAATACACTTTCCGGGTGCCGTCGGCGAACTCGTAGAACGCCGGCTTCGAACTGAACCCCGGCCGCGATAACGGCTTCGACATGAGCGAAGGCGGCGCGGTCGTGGCCAGTTCCGGGTAATATTGCTCCTTCATCCACGCGACCCACCGGTCGGAGATGCGGGTGAAGTCCTCGTGTAGCGTCAACTCAAGCACTTTTCGGAAATCCGTCTCCTTCCAGAAGTTGTCGATCAGCCGGAGAATCTTTTCCTCGCCGTACGTCTGCGAGATAAATCGAAAAACGGCCTCGCCCTCCTTATACATGAGGTACGTGCCGCTGATGCGGTGCATGCTTTCGAGGGGCACCAGGTAGTTCGAGAAGATAGCGTCTCGCATCACCATCTCGTGCTGATAATCCGGTTCGCCGGACCAATACTCGGCCAGCCCTTCCGTAAACCAGAGCGGCGGTAGTCGGTTGGCCGGGATGCGGTATTCCTTCAGCACCCGGAGCACTTTCACGAACGTAAACACATGGACGAGTTCGTGGCGGATCACCCGGCGGAATTTGTGGATATCGCCGTTGGCCGGGATGACGACGCGCCCTTTCAAAAACTCAAAAAACCCGCCGACGCCGTCCGGAATAAAACCGGACGTGGTGTTCGTTTGCTTAAAGTGGAGGTTGGACGAGTAGAAGATGAGCGGCACACGGTGGTTGAGCGTGTAGTTAAACCGATTCTCCAACTCGGCATACACGGTTTCAGCGAACTGCGCCCCATACTCCGCCAGCTCCTGCATCTCGGGGTAATAGAGCACATCGAAGTGCTCGGTCTTCATCACCTGCCAGTCGAAATTCTCGTACTGGATCTTGTTGCGGCCGAAGTGATACTGCGCCTGTGCCGGCTGGATGACGCACAATAGCCCGAGAAGTAGCGTAACAACGCCCTGTCGAAATGTCGCCATGATACACGGATCCTGTAGATGTATGAGCCACATACCGCACGCGAACCGGCGCCAGGGCTTTCGGCCTGCGGCGGGCTTCATCATTTCTTGTTTTCTGGCAACGATGCAGAGGCAATTCTCGTTCCCCCGTTGTGCGGCCAGCCCACCAGAGATACTACGCGCGAAGGGTAGCAAACACCTACCGTCCCGATCAGGTGAACCCGCCGGCCCAGCATAAATGCGTCCTGAGTGGCCGATTCAAGGCTCCGAGCCGGGAAGTGCCCTGCCAGGAGCCCTGCGGGCGACTTATACTTTTGCCAGCGCGTCCTTCAGCTGGTCGATGAGCCCGATCGGCGTAGGGTCGACGCCACGCAGGTAGGCGGCGTACAGGCTCGCCCAGTCGCCCAGGTTGATGAGCGACACCATCCGGGTCAGACGATGGTCGCCCTCGGATTGGACTTCGGCCCAGCTGCCGGCGCGCGTGTCGATGAGGGAGCGGGTTACGTTCATCCGGTGCTGGATACGCGGGTGGTCCTCGCGGTCCCGCAACACGATCACGCCCATGTGTTTCTGGAGCGATGGCGCGCCGGTTTGCTCCCAACCCATGATCTCGTTGTGATTCAATTCGGGGTACAGGTTGCCCGCGGCCATCATCTTACTATTTTCCTGAAATTGGCCCCGCCAACGCAGATTGACGGCCTCGAGCAGTCCGTTCGAGCTATACACGAGCGGTATCCGTCCGACGACGCCATCCGCGATCGTCCGGGCGAGGTGGGTGGACGCGGGGTCGCTGTACCGCGCTGTCTGTGCACGCAGGAGGGCGTCTGCCTCGTCCCACGCGCCGTCGGCCACCTGGATGAGGCCCATTTTCCGGGCAAATACCATCAACACGGCGAGCGAGTATCCGATGGCGGCGCGGGGCGACATACCGCCCGGGATCTGGGCGTAGGGTAACCCATGTTTCCGCGCCAGATCCAACAGTTGACCCCCGGATGCGATGCACACGATGGTCGCCTTCCGTGCGATGGCTTCTTCGAAGCCGGAAAGGGATTCCTCGGTGTTGCCCGAGAAGCTCGAAGCGACGACCAGCGTCCGGTCGTCCACGGACGCCGGAAGCGCATAGTGCCGAACGACCTGGATCGGAATGCGCGACTGGTCGACGGCGTAACACCGGAGCAAGTCGCCCGAGATGGCCGATCCGCCCATGCCGATCACCACCAGCTGGCGCATGGTTCTGGCGTCGATCGATAACGAGACGGCCTCGGCGATGGCGCGTCCCTGCTTGAAGTGGTCGGGGAAGCCGGCGACCAGGTCGTACATGCCCTGGGTGTCGATGCGGCGGATATCGGAAAGCGTCAGATTTGTTTGGGATTGCATAACAACGAGTTATAATGATCAGGCATACCCGATCGGATCAATGGACGGAAACTACTGAAACGACACATCCGCGGCCGGCCGAGACGGCCCTGTGATGCATCACGTGAGAGAGGCCTGGGGTGACGTGACGCCGGCGTCTGCGGCGCCTTCAGCGTCATCCCTCATGAACTGGAAATAGTCGATATCACGGTCTTTAAGCCAGCCAAGCAGGATGCGCGTGCGTGTCTTCTGATCGTGCGTCTCCATCATCTCCTGCGCCAGAAGAACAGCTTCCTGTCGTTCCATCGACCGGATCACGCGTTTGATTTCCGGCAAAAAAATGGGTGCGGCGCTCAATTCATGGACGCCGAGCCCCACAAGGACTGGGATGGCGCGTGGATCCGCCGCCAGTTCCCCGCACACACTGACCGGAATACCCTCCTGTTCCGCCGCCTTCACGATTCTGGCGATGAGAAGCAGCACGGAGGGGTGGAGGGACTGGTAGAGGCCGGAGACGAGGTCGTTGCCACGATCGACCGCCAGCACGTATTGCGTCAGGTCGTTTGTGCCGATCGAAAAGAAATCGACCTCACGGGCAAACCGTTCGGCCGCGAGGGCCACCGCCGGCACCTCGACCATGATGCCAAAAGGAATGGCCTCGTCGAACGCCAGACCCTCCTCGCGCAGCGCGACCTTCACCTCCGCGATGAGCTGCTTGAGTTGCATCACTTCCGACAGATCGGTGATCATCGGGACGAGGATGCGGACGGGACCGTGGGCGCTGGCGCGCAAAATGGCGCGCAACTGCGGCAACAGCAGGTCCTCCTGTTTATCCAGCAACACCCGGATACCGCGCCAGCCCAGAAACGGGTTGTGCTCCCGATGCGCCATGGGCAACATCTTGTCGCCCCCCAGATCTAGCAATCGCAGCGTCGTGGGACCGCCGCGATTGGCGAGCACGATGTCGCGGTAGGTGGCATACTGCTCATCCTCCGTACAGCTCAGCGTGCCTCGCATGAGAAACAGGAACTCGGTGCGAAACAGCCCGATGCCCTCCGCGCCATACTCTTCCACGAGCTCGATCTCCTCCTTGAATTCGAGGTTGGCGCGGAGGAAGATGTGCAAGCCGTCTTTGGTCTCGGACGCGAGCGGGATGTAGGCGCGTTGTTCCTCCAGAAGCCGCTGGTACCGCTCGCGCAGGCGTTCATACACGCGGAGCGTCTTTCGGGTAGGGTTGACGATCACCCTACCGTTGAAGCCGTCCAGGACGACCCGATCGCCTTGCTCCACCTCGCGACTGAGACGATGCATGCTCACCACCGCCGGCACCCCGAGCGCGCGGGCCATGATCGAAACGTGTGAGGTCGGCCCCCCGAAGTCCGTGGCGCAGCCCCGGATGTTACGCCGGCTGAACAGGATGACGTCGGCCGCTGTCAGGTTTTCGGCGACGACCACCGTCTCAGGTTCGATGGCCGAGATCAGCTTGCCGCGCCGGAGGTTGCGAATGATGCGGTCCTGGACGTCCAACAAATCGTTTGCACGCTCCCGGATGTACTCGCTTTCGCTGGACTCCATTCGCTGGCGGCTCTCCGTGATGGCCGACTTGACGACGTAGCCGGCGTTGATGCACTCACGGCGGATTCGGTCGATGACCTCTTGCTGGAACGCAACGTCTTGCAACATCAGGGATTGCGCCATAAAAATGCCAGCGCTGGTGTCCCCCAACTTCTCCCGTGCTACCGAGGCGATCTTTTCCAACTCACGCTCGGCGCTACTCACGGCACTGAGGAAGCGTGTGACTTCAAGTTCGACTTCTTCCGCCGGCACATCGTGCCGCTGGACATCGATGGCTTCGCGCGCGTACAGATACACCGGCCCGATGGCGATACCCTGCGACACGCCGATCCCGTGTAGGATGCGCTCGCCGGCTTCGGCGGGCTCGGCAGCGCCCCGTTCGAGCGCGTCATAAAAGCTCGGCCTGTCTGCGTGCATGGCGGGAGTACGTTCTGGTGGAAGCGGACGAGGTCGTTTTACTTCTCTTCGCCAAATCCGTCCGCGAAGATGCGGGCGATCTCATCGGCTGCCTGGTGTTCATCGGAGCCTTCAAAGGTTAGGGTAAGGATGGCGCCCTGTTCGGCAGCGAGCGTCATTACGCCAATAATGCTTTTGCCGTTGATCTCGTACCCGTCTTTTTTGATGTAGAAATCCGACTTGAATCGTGCGGCGGCACGCACAATCATGGAAGCCGGCCGCGTATGCAGCCCCGCCTTGTTGGTTACCGTTACTTCCCGAACGAGCATCTCCGAATCACATGGTTTACACTGAATGGTACGGCAGGCACGCCCTGTCGAAAACGGTCGAAAACAGCCGGGGACCTCACCGTCAGTGGATGCGATGCTGAAGACGGGCAATCAGATGGTGGAGCGTCGCGCGGGCGGACGACTCGGGCAACA
Source organism: Rhodothermales bacterium (assembly GCA_034439735.1). Taxonomy (NCBI): domain Bacteria; kingdom Pseudomonadati; phylum Rhodothermota; class Rhodothermia; order Rhodothermales; species Rhodothermales bacterium. The sequence goes on from JAWXAX010000088.1 coordinate 28,826, forward strand.
CGGCGAGGCCGGCCAGGGCGGCTTCGCTATGCTTGAGGACGGCGCGGCGGGCTTCCTCGAGCACGCCGAGTCGGTCCATCCGCGCCCTGGCCTCGCCAATCTCGGCTTCAGGCAGCCCAGGCGTGTCCACGATGCGTCGGAACCAGGCGCGATCGTCGCCTTCGGCCACTTCCAGCGCCCTGAGCAGAAGATAGGTTTTTTTCGCCTCTTGAAGGTCCCCCCCTACTTTTTTTCCCCACCGTGCGTCGTCGGCCACGAGATCGAGCAAATCGTCCTGGATTTGAAAAGCAAGCCCGACATGCCGGCCCAGATCGCGTAGCGCTTCGCGGAGCTTGGCATCGGCGCCGGCAATCCAACCGCCCAGTTCAAACGACGTTTCGATGAGCGCGCCTGTTTTCCGATAGATCATCTGAAAATACTCTTCAACCGTCACATCGGACCGGGACTCGAATTCCTTGTCCATCGCCTGGCCTTCACACAGATGGCGCACCATGCGGAAGTACGTCCCGAACAGGTCCGGCAGATGCGGGGAATCGACCCGGGCGAGCAGGTCGTAGGACAGGGCTACCAGGTAGTCCCCGCACAGAATGGCGGTGGACTCGTCCCACCGCGCGTGCACCGTGGCCGCGCCGCGCCGCGTGAGCGCATGGTCCATGATGTCGTCATGGACGAGGGTGAAGTTATGAAAGACTTCGACAGCCAGCGCCGCAGGCAACGCTCGGACCCGGTCGGCGCCGAGCGCCTCCGCCGTAAGGAGGAGCAACACGGGGCGGACTCGTTTACCGCTGGCCTGGAGGACGTATCGAACCGGTTCATACAGGGATGGTGGTTCCAGTGCCGGCTCGAGGCCGAAGAGACCGGCATCGACCAGCTCACGCAACGTCTGCGCCAGCTCATCGGGCGATCGGGCGGCGAGGGAAGCCTGCGGCATAGGAGATCGGAGGTGTGCCCGCGCGATCAGTCCGCTTCCGTGGCCGGGATATCGGCCATGATCAGATCCACGATGGCATCGTGGACTTCCTCTTGCGGCATCGTACCGTCGATACGGGCGTATTTCGGATGCCCTGAAAAATGGCTTTCGACGGGTTTTGTTTCTTCGTGGTAGATGCTCAGCCTTTTTCGAATGGCTTCCGGGCGATCGTCCGGGCGCTGTACGATGAGCGACGGATCCAGCGAGGCCGGCGGCGGCTCAAATTCGAGGTGGTAGTTCTCGCCAGTCTTTTTGTTGACCCTCCGGGCGGACAGACGCTCGACGATCACATCGTCGGGCACTACCAGTGAGATGATGGCATCCAGGGGCGCGCGATTACGCGACAGGAACTGCGTCAACCACTCCGCCTGTTCGACCGTACGGGGATATCCATCCAGGATGAATTGATCATAGCTCTGCTCCGCAATGGCTTCCTCCGTAATCTTCTTCATGACCGGGCCGGGCACCAACCGACCCTCGTTGATATAATCCTTCGCGATCGCACCCACGGGCGATTTCTCCACGATGGCCGCACGGAGCATGTTGCCCGTGGAGATATGCTTGAGTGTAAATCGCTCGATGAGCCGGCCGGCCTGTGTGCCTTTCCCGGCGCCTGGCGGCCCAAATATCAGGATGCGCATGATCTATTACTATCCGGTTGGATGCGGACTGTCACTTACTTCCTGGAGCACTAAAAAGGTTTCATCAAGAAAGCGAGTAGCTTGCCTGAGCCGTCGAGCCGGCGCCCCGTCGGCCCCATGCGCGATCAGCGGCCTGAGGACCGTCCGTCACCCACAGTGCTGTCGTTCGTAGGCGCCCCTCTGGCGGAAAGTCTTTCTTCCAGAAAGCCCAGAACCGACCTTCTAGCGAAGTCGATTGCAAGTCCAGAAGCTATACCAAATACCTTGCCCGCGATACCGCTTCCGCGAGAGGGTGGCAATGAGTCGGCCAACGAAGGGGCCACCTCGCGCACAGCCCCCAGCAGGAGGGTAGCCATCTCTGTATCGGAAACGTCGGCTTCCTTGCCGATATCGACCAGGCGATCCACGTATCCGCCGACCCGGGAGCGACGTACCGCTCCCTCCCGACGTTTGCCCAGCAGCAGCCCTATGGCTACGCCGGCAACCACGCAGGCGGTAACTCCTACCCAGGGTTTCCGCTTTACGTAATCGCGCACATCCTGGCCGGTTCGCTGCACTTCGTCCTGCAACGCGTCCAGATGCTTCGATATGGCTTCTTCTGACGCTACTAATTGCGCCTCCAGATCAGGCAGTTCCGTCTTCATGCCGTTCGAGTTCAGGCAGCGTAATCCGCCCGACGTCGGACGTTTCGCGCACGCCCTCAATCGGTATCGAACGTCTACCGCGTTTTCGATGATTCAGGGCAAACAGCAAGGCTGCGCCGCCAAACAACACCCCGCCTACGATGAGAAAGCCCCAGATGGGGCCCACCCACACACTCACACCGAGCGCCAGGGCAACCAGGATAAACTGCAGTCCGGCGAGGGCCACCACGCCGGCAAGCACATCCAGCGCCACCTGTTTTCCTTTCGCCTCCACCTCTTCGCGTACCCCCGCGACCGCTCGCTGGATCTTGAGATCGACCCATCCGCGCAACTCCTCCATGAGGCCCCGCGCATGGCCGGAAATACGCGTGAGTTTACCCTCGAGGTCCGGGCCGGCCTCGGGATCAATGCGTACTCGGTGATTGGTCTGCTCGTTCATCTTCATACGGCTTAGTCCAGCAACCTCACGGCGGCTGAGCGGTGTAATAGTGAACGTCTAAATCTACGCGCAAACGGCGGATTCGCAATAAGAAGCCTTATGTTATGCCTGGAGTACATGCCTCACCTACGCCCAACCCCAACAGCTTGAAGTTCACGCTGGCGCGCGGCCGGTTTCTCGAAGAAGGCATGGCGTCGTTTCGGTCGTCCGACGAGGCGGCAGGGACCCCTTGGGCCGAGCAACTATTCGCTATCGAGGGCATTGCGAATCTGTTCGCGATGCCGCAATTCCTCACCGTGACAAAAACGGCCCAGGCATCCTGGGATACGCTGTACGGCGAAGTCGAGGCTGTGCTCATGGCCTTTTTTGTAGCTGATCGCGATGTCTGAGTCTGTCGCCGTACCCCTTCCAACCTCCGACATCCCCTCCGGTTCATACCCTCTCCCCGCAACGTACCAGGAAATCGATCGTGTCGATGGCGTCCGGGCGCCAGTCCAGGGGGGGACGCTGAGCATCACCGGGCTGGCACCGAGCTACGTGCGTCTGCAGCCGAGGGCCCAGACGCTCTGTCATGGAGACGATCTGCAGATCGTCTCGCCGAGCCTCCAGCCAGGTCTCCACCTCTTCCAGGCGTGTATACTCAGTCCAGCGGATGTGGCCCGGCTCCTGGGCCTCCGGCTCACCCTTGCTAAGCAAAAAGGATAGGTCCTCGCCATAGGCATGCGGCATGCCCAGAGCCTGCAGCATGGCCTGACGCATCTTGAGCGAGGTGGGCGTTTTGTGATGGGCCGGAAATACGCCTCGAAAAGCGGCGAACGCCGCAAGCATGGCATCCGGCGGGGACCCCGCCGGCGCCCAGATCACGGCGACATTACGGCATCCCCTGCCCTCGTGCAACAGTGCGTCCTCGGCCATCGCTTCCAGTTCGTCCTCTGTCTCCCGACCATCGAGAATCCCCACCCCGAACCGGTGGCCCCGCAACAACCGGCACGCCGGCCCGATGCCCTTTCCCTCACACACGGCCTCGATCTGTTCCAGCGTATCCCCATGGCCACTTGCAATAACGGATTTTGCCATCCGGGCGGCCGAATCAAACGGAACAAACTGGACGGGCAACCCTTCGACCCGCGACGCCACGCCAGCCATAAATGCCGGCAACAGATGGGGAGAACGCGACGATAGTGCGCCCAGATACCGATGCCCCGTCAACACCACCGCGAGCACATCCTGAAACTCCACAAACGGCACATTGCCGGGATTAAGCACCGCGATATCCATCGCTCGGGGCGTTCGACGGCCCTTGAGCCACGCACGCAGCCCGTCCGACGTAGCCAGCGCGACCTGCTGATTCACAGCGAACGCGATCGCCTCCTCGGTAAAGGTGTTGTCCAGCGCCAGTGTACGATCGACCGCCTCGGCGCGATCCGGAAACGCGGGATCACGCCAGAGGGCCGCCTGTTCAGTGATGGCGAGGATCAACGCCTCGGCATCAGTCGCCACCCGGGACGCCGTGATTGCCTTCCGCTTCGAGCTCATCGATCGTCCAGGTCTCTTTCCGATCCTTCACATGGCTCCGAACGGCGGCCACTTCAGCCGGCGTCACGGCATCCGCCGCGTTGCCGAAATTGGTGCGGACGTACGTCAACACATCGGCAACCTGCTGATCGTCCAGGAACGACCCCCACGGCGGCATCATGCCACTATACGTGACACCGTTCACAACCACCTCGCCGCTGAGACCGTTCAGGATGACACGGATGAGCCGGCCCTTGTCGCCCCCGACGAATTCGGACTCCTTCAACGGAGGGAATACGCCCGGCACTCCCTCTCCGCTCATCTGGTGGCAGGAAGTGCAGCGGGTGAGATAGATTTCCTGTCCATCCACCTGAATCGTCTCCGGCGCAGCAGGCGCTCCAGACAATGGTGTATCGGAGACGCTGAATGCGGCCAGAAGAATGACGGCGGCGGTGGTGGTTACAATCGCCAATGGCTTCATTACGTTTTTCGGCAGTTTGATGGTAGGTGGAGACGGCCGGCGCGTGCGCGTGCCATCAAGCGATGTATCGGATTCGGGGCCCGTTAGTTCCGAAAAACCCCGGAAGTTTTAGCAAGAACGAAGCAGCCAGCCGTAGTGGTGTACAGCGTTCTACGGTGGGTACAGCCATGTTATCGAGCCCCTTTTGGCCGTTCCGTTTCTGGCTCCTCTTTAAACAGGAGGAAAAACGCGATGGCGAACACGAGTGTCGCGCCGGCGAAGAGTCCCCAGAACAGGCGCCAGTCGGGCAACGCGAGGGTCCCCCCCTGCCCGTACGTGTTGACAAACGCCCCGGAGATCTGTGTGCCCAGAAAAAACCCAACGCCCTGGGTCAGCAGTACCAGAAGACCCTGCACCTGGCCGCGGATTTCGGGCGACGTTTTTTTGTCGATGTAGATCTGCCCGGTCACAAAGAAAAAGTCGTAGCAGATCCCATGGATCAGGATGCCGATCATCACCAGCCAGAACGTGCCGCTGAGTGCGGCGCCGGCGAACACCGTAAAACGCACCACCCAGGCCAGCATGCCCAGCATCAGCATCCACTTCACCCCCAGGCGAGCAAAAAAGAAGGGAATGAGGAGCATAAAAACGATTTCAGACGCCTGACCAAAGGACATCTCGAAGCTCGGATTCTGGAAATGCGGGATGTTCAGATTGTCGTGCAGCGCCTTGAAGTAGACCGGGGCATACGGGAAGTAGGTGCCGAAGGCGATGAAGATCAGCATCGCGGCGACGAGAAAGACGACGAACGAGCGCGTTTTCAGCTCGCGGAGGGCGTCGATGCCAAGGATCTGCTTCCAGCTCGTTTTCTGGCCGGCGGAGGGCGGCGGCGTGAGCGGCAATGTGAAGCTATAGACCCCCAGAAACAGGGCGGCCGCCCCACCGATATACAACGGCAACGGCGTCGAATCCGCCTGAAGCAGCTTCCCGATCGTGATCCCCGCTACCACCCAACCAATGGTCCCGAACACGCGCACCACCGGAAACTCCTTCTCCGGATTCGTCATGTGATGAAACGCGAGCGTTGCCGTGAGGCCCAGGGCAGGGAAGTAACAGATGGCATGGACGAACAGTAGCGGCAGGAAAAGCGCCGTGCCGGCGTAACTCGGCATCGCCATCATGGCCACGCCAGCGATGAGGCTGAGCACGCCGAGCACCTTTTCGGAGTCAAAAAAGCGATCCGCCACCATGCCCAGAAAAAACGGCGCGATGATCGCCGTCAGGGGGCCCAGCGAATACGCCCAGTTGATCGACTCCCCCATGCCAATTGTACCCATGTAATTCCCCAGCGTGGGCGCCCAGGCGCCCCAGATGAAGTACTGCACGAACATCATCAGACTCAATCGCGACGTCAGGAGCAAATTCATACGGTTGGTGGTAATGAGTTGGCCGGCGCGAAACACCCATTTCGCGCCGGCAAGTAAACAATCGGCCCGCTGGTTCGCAAGCCCCCGGCCAGGCGCAGGCGCCGATTCTAAGGATTGCCGATTAAAGGATTTCAGGGTACAGATTCAGCACTTAATTCAGTACGCGATTCTAGATGTCGTATCCGCTCCGCTTCCTCATCTTGCCCATTCTCCTGCTTACATCGCTCCACTGCGTGTCCGCGCAGGAGGTGCTGGAACCGGCGTTTCCGAACCTCTCGTTTCGTCGGCCGGTCGATCTCCAGTCGCCGCCGGACGGCACGAATCGACTGTTTGTCGTGGAGCAACCCGGCAGCATTCGAGTATTCGCCAACGAGGCCGGCGTCCAGGGGGCGACCGAGTTTCTGGACATTGAAGCCCGCGTGAACGACCGTGGCAATGAGGAGGGCCTGCTCGGCCTCGCGTTTCACCCCGAATACAGCGAGAACGGCCAATTTTACGTCTACTATACCGCCGACAATCCCCGGCGCACCGTCGTCGCTGGATACAGGGCCGACCCCTCCGACCCGAACCGCGCGCTCGGCGACAGCGAGTCGGTCATCCTGGAGGTCAATCAACCCTTCAGCAATCACAACGGAGGGCAGATCGTTTTTGGGCCAGACGGCTACCTGTACATCGGCCTCGGGGACGGCGGCTCGGCGAACGATCCGATGGGGAATGGCCAGAACCGCCAGAGCCTGCTTGGCGCCATCCTCCGGATCGATGTGGATGCCCCGGCCGGTGGATTGGCCTATGGCATCCCGACGGACAACCCGTTCGCCGGCAATGCCGAAGGGTTCCGCGAGGAGATCTTCGCTTACGGCCTCCGCAACCCGTGGCGATTCAGCTTCGACAGCGAGACAGGATTCCTGTGGGCCGCGGATGTCGGGCAGAATAGTTTTGAGGAGGTTGATATCATCGAAAAAGGGGGCAATTACGGGTGGAATATCCGCGAAGGGTCGCATTGCTTCTCTCCGCCTTCCGGTTGCCCACAAGACGGCCTGATTGACCCCGTCTCCGAATACGGCCGAGGCGACGGGGGCTCGATCACCGGCGGCTACGTCTACCGGGGGGACGCCATTCCAGGCCTTTTCGGTAAGTATATCTTTGCCGATTTTAGTTCGGGGCGTATCTGGGCGCTGACCCTGGATGGAAAACGTGTCACAGATCGGGTAGAATTGCTGAATTCGAACCTGAATATCTCGGCTTTTGGTGTCGACGGCGCCATGAACCTGTATCTTTGCGCCTTCGATGGGTCCATTTACCGGCTGCGTCTCCCCGAATAGCCGGCCGTCTCTTCTGTAACGCTCTCGCTGTCGTCTCATGTCGATCTCATCCAGGTCAGCCTCCGCTGTGGCCCTTGCCCGAAACGTACAACTTCCCAGCACGCGCGAAGCCGGCGCACAGCTGGAACGCGTTCCCGTCCGCATTTTTGAAGGCTCGGACGAACTCGCGGAAGAAGTCGCCCGCTACATCGGCCATTTGATGCGCACCCGGCAAGAAGCCGGCAAACAACTCGTACTGGGCCTACCCACAGGGTCCACACCGATCGGCGTATATCAGGCCTTGATCCGCGCTCATCGCCAGGAGGGGCTTGATTTCAGCCATGTCGTCACGTTTAACCTGGACGAATATTACCCCATCACTCCGGACCAGCTGCAGAGCTACCACCGGTTCATGGCGGAGAACTTCTTCAACCACGTCAATATTCCCGCGGAGCAGATCCACATCCCGAAGGGCGACATTCCTCGTTCGGAAATCGAGGCCTTTGGGTATACGTACGAACGGGCAATCGAGGAAGCCGGCGGGATCGATCTGCTCCTGCTCGGCATTGGCCGCAGCGGCCATATCGGGTTCAACGAGCCAGGCTCCGGCATCACGACCCGCACCCGGCTGATCACGATCGACGAGATCACCAAGAAGGACGCGGCCAGCGATTTCTTCGGCGACGAATTTGTACCCCGCGAAGCGCTTACAATGGGCGTAGGCACCATCCTGGCCGCCCGGGAGATCATCCTGATGGCCACCGGAGAACACAAAGCCGGCATCATACGCAAGGCCGTCGAGGAGCCCACCAACTCGAACATAACAGCATCGTACCTGCAGGAGCATGACCGGGTGTCGATCTACCTGGACGAACCTGCTTCCGGAGAACTGACCCGCGTAAAAACGCCGTGGCTGGTCCGCGACGTGGAATGGACGCCACTGCTGACGAAACGCGCCGTCATCTGGCTCTCCGAACGCGTCGGGAAGGCCATCCTCCGCCTCGAGTCGGCCGATTTCTTCCAGAACAACCTCCATAGCCTCGTCTACGCCCACAAAAACGTGGATACCCTGTGTCGGAGCGTGTTCGAAGACCTGCGCCGGCGCATCGTGTATCAGGACTATCTCTTCCGTCATAAACGGGTCATCTGCTTTAGCCCCCATCCCGACGACGACGTGATCTCGATGGGTGGCATGCTGGACAAGGTCGTGGCGAATGAAAACGACGTGACGGTTGCCTACATGACCAACGGCTCCGTCGCGGTCTTCGACGCCGACGTGCGCCGCTACCTCCGCTTCCTGGACATGAGTCTGGATGTGTTTCAGTTCGACGCCCGAACACGCAAGCAATTCGGGGAAAAGACGTCCCGCATTCTGGATTTCCTCGAGCGGAAAGGGTCAGGAGAGATCGACCTGGAAGAGGTGCAGCGGATCAAGGCGTACATCCGGTACGCCGAGGCGATCGCCGGCATCGAAGTCCTCGGCTTAAAATCTTCCCAGGCACGCTTTCTTGATATGCCGTTTTACAGGACCGGCACCGTACGCAAAGCGCCCGTGGGCGAGGCAGATGTCACGGTCGTGCTCAATCTCCTCCGCGAGATCCAGCCACACCATATTTTTGTCGCCGGCGACCTCTCCGACCCCCACGGCACCCATCGGATGTGTTACGTCGCCATCCGGGAGGCACTTCGCCGGTACCGCATCGAACGAGGCATCGCCGATCCAGACCAGCTTGCACTAACCCCCGAAGCCATCGCCCAGGCCCCGCCGGACGATCACTGCCCGCTCGTCTGGTTGTACCGCGGCGCATGGCAGGAATGGGAAATCCATAAGGTGGATGTGTTTATCCCGATGTCGAAGGCAGACCTCGACCGGAAGATCGAGGCCGTCTTTAAACACGAGAGCCAGAAGGACCGCGCCATGTTTCCCGGAGCCTACGACACCCGCGAATTCTGGGAACGCGCGCGCGACCGCAACCGTGCCACCGCCGAAGCCCTTAACCGCCTCGGGCTCCCGGAATTTTATGTTTCCGAGGCCTTCGTGACGGCGTATGGGATGTAAGCGATGCGCATTGTTAAGGGCGCCCTGGTGTGTAGGTGGATCATCCCCCCTGGTAGGCGATGATGTTCTGCCTATACTTGTCAGCGAAAACCTCGATCGAGGCGCGCTCGTCTTCCGTCAGCGGGCGGATGACGCGAGCGGGGTTGCCGTAAACGAGTGATCCCGGCGGGACGACAGTCCGGCTCGTCACCAGCGCGCCGGCGCCTACGATGCTGCCCGTCCCGATCACCGCCTGATCCAGAATGATCGACCCCATGCCGATCAACACCCGGTCCTCCACCGTGCAGCCGTGAACGATGGCGCCATGACCAATGGTAACCCGATTGCCGATCGTCGCTGGTCCCGTAACGCCGGTTACATGCACCACGGCATTGTCCTGGATGTTGGTTTCGGAGCCTATCCGAATCCGGTTCACATCGCCCCGGATCGTGGCATTGAACCAGACGCTGCAGTATGGCCCGAGCACGACATCGCCAATGACATCGGCGGAAGGAGCCAGGAAAACGGTGCGGTCGACCGTCGGAACAATTCCTTTAAAGGGATGGAGCATACGAGTTGGTGGGTGTGCGAATCCTGATCTCGAACGGAATAAACGAGATTGTAACCTGACCCGCGCACGCTGCGTAAAGATTTTTGTTTTCCAGACTGCCCAATCCGTTCAATGTCTTTGCCACCTTCCATGCGAAACACCGCCATTTTTCTCTGCGCGATCAGTTGCCTGGCCCTTGCTCCACGCGCCGGCGCCGACGACACCCCAGGCCGCATCTATGGACGCATCACAACCACCGATGGCGACGTGCTGGAAGGACTGATTCGCTGGGATCGTAATGAGGCGAGCTGGGTGGATGTATTAAACGGCTCGAAAGTGATCTATACGGACGCTTCACGATCGGGGGGCGGGCGGCGCATCGAGATTTTTGGGTATACGGTGTACGAGTCGACAGGCGACGACACCTATTCGCGCACATCGGGCATCCGCTTCGGGTCCATCCAATCGCTCGAGCGAGCCGGCAACGAAAAAGCCATTCTAATCCTCCAGTCGGGCGAGGAAGTCGAACTGATCAATGGGTCGACCGACATCGGCAATGACGTGCGGGATGTGATCATCGAGGACGCGGAGCGCGGACGAGTCGAGCTTCAGTGGCGCGATATCAAGCGCGTGGATCTGTTCCAGGCGCCGGCGCCGATCGATTCCGCGTTTGGGGAGCGGCTGTTCGGTACGGTAATCACGCGGGACGGAATGGAGTTCACCGGATTTGTGTGCTGGGATGTGGACGAAGTGCTCACGGCCGATATCCTCGACGGCAATGACGAAGAAGGCGAAAGGCACAAGATCCCGTTTAGTGAGATTGCTTCCATTCGCCGCAACAGCTCCAGCAGTTCGCTGGTGCGGCTGATCGATGGCGAAGAGCTGGTTCTGCGCGGCACGAACGATGTCAACAGCAGCAATAGCGGCATCCTTGTGCTCGATCCCGAGCTGGGCCAGATTGAGCTGGATTGGGACGCATTCGAGGAACTGATCCTCGACTCTCCCGATACGGCCCCCAATTATGCTTCCTTTGCGCGGATCGGCCGCATCGCCGGCACTGTGTTTACCCGCAGCGGCGACCGGCACGAAGGGTTGATTCGCTGGGACGATGACGAAACCCACACCTGGGAATTTCTTGACGGCGAATTAAACGACATCCAGTTCGATATCGAATTCAGTAAGATCCGCTCAATCGATCGCCTGTCTTCCCGCGAGGCCGAAGTGGTATTGCTGGACGGCCGGCGTTTCGATCTCCGCGGCTCCAACGACGTCGACAGCGACAACGATGGTATCTTTGTGATCGATGAAAAGGGCAACGAAACCCGCATCGACTGGCAGGACTTCGAACGCGCCGTCTTCGATAAGCCTTGAAGGGTTTAGGGTTCGAGGTTTAAGGTCGGAGTCCCTTAAACCCCGAACCTTGAACCCTTCTCAAAGCCACTGCTTCAGCTCCACGAGTTTGAGCAGCGCCTCCACGGGCGACATCCGCTCCGGGTCGATCCGGCGTAGTGCGTCGGCGACTTTCTGGGCCTTCGGGTCCTGCACTTCGAACAGCGAAAGCTGCAGCCGGTCGTCCGCAGCTTTTGGAGCCGGTGCGACGGCCTGCCGCCGGCCATCTCCCCCAACCTCCAGACGCTGACTCTCCAGTTGGTGCAAAATCTCCTGTGCTCGTGCAATAACGGCCTCCGGGAGGCCGGCCATACGCGCGACCTCGATGCCGTAGGAGTGATCCGCGCCGCCGGGAATCAACTTGTGGAGGAAGATCACTTTCCCGTCGTGCTCCTGGACCTGGACGCGCATATTCACGATCCGATCGTAGCGCGAAGCGAGTTCGTTCAACTCGTGGTAGTGCGTGGCGAACAAGGTGCGCGCGGCCACCGCCGGCCGCTCGTGGAGGTACTCGACGAGCGACCACGCAATCGATAGACCATCGAACGTGCTCGTCCCACGGCCGAGTTCGTCGAGGAGGATGAGGGAATCCGGCGTGGCGTTGTTGAGTATGTTCGCCGCCTCGTTCATCTCCACCAGAAAGGTACTCTCACCCGATGCAAGGTTGTCCGACGCCCCAACACGCGTAAAAATCCGGTCCACAACCCCTATTCGCGCCCGCGTAGCCGGCACGTACGACCCCACCTGCGCCATGAGGACAATCAAACCCACCTGGCGGAGGATGACACTTTTGCCGGCCATGTTGGGGCCCGTAATGATAATAATCTGCTCGCGGACGGGATCGAGCGAAACGCTGTTTGCGATAAACGGCTGTCCGTGCGGCAAGAGCTGCTCGACCACCGGATGCCGCCCGTCCACGATATCGAGCCGGCGCGAATCGTCGAGCTCCGGCCGGACGTACCGGTGGCGAGTCGCGGCCTCGGCGAAGGACGCCAGGCAGTCCAGCTGCGCAAGGCTATCCGCGTTGCGTTGAAACGCCGGCACCTGATCGGCCACCCGCGCGCGCAACTCCTGATACAGTGTCGTCTCGATCGTCAGCATCCGCTCCTCGGCCGTGAGGATCTTCTCTTCGTACTCCTTTAACGCCGGCGTGATGTACCGCTCGGCGTTTACCAGCGTCTGCTTTCGTATGTAGTCCGCCGGCACCTTGTCCCGATGGGCGTGGGTGATTTCGATATAATATCCGAAGACGCGGTTGAAGCCGACTTTCAGCGAAGGAATACCTGTCCGCGTGACTTCGTCTTTCTGCATCCGGGCGACCCAGTCTTTCCCGGTGCGGGTGAGGGTCCGTAGTTCGTCGAGTTCGGCGTTATACCCTGGCCGGAAAACCCCACCATCGGCGAGCGTCGCCGGCGGTTCATCGACGATGGCCTCGCGAATCAGGGTGACGACCTCGGTGCAGGGTTCGAGCCGGTCCACGAGCGCGGCGATAAAGCTGTTGGTTGATCCGGCCAGGAGCTGGCGCACGACAGGGATGACTTCCAGAGCCGAGCGAATAGCCATCATGTCGCGCGGTGTCGCGCGGCCCGTCGAGAGGCGCGCCGCGAGGCGCTCGAGGTCGCCGATCGGGCGGAGTGTCACACGAAACTGCTCGCGAAGGGTGGCGCCATCGACGAACGTGCTCACGGCCGCCAGGCGCTCTTCAATGACGGCAACCTGCCGCAGCGGCTGGAGCAGCCAGCGACGCAGCCGGCGGGCGCCGATCGGCGTGACGGTGAAATCCAGGATCTCGACCAGGCTCCCCTCCTGCCGGCCGTTCTGCATCGACGCCACGAGTTCGAGGTTGCGCTTCGTCTGCACGTCCAACGCCATGTAGGCATCGCTGGCGTGGTAGGTCAACCGCGCGATGTGCGGAAGGCGGCCTTTCTGGGTTTCATTGAGGTAATAGAGCGCGGCGCCGGCGGCCACGATGCCGATCTCGTATGCATCCACTCCAAACCCCTTAAGCGAATGGGTCTTGAAGTGACGCAGCAGGGTTTCCAGCCCGAAATCGTACCCGAAACACCAATCTTCTTGCGGTGTGACCAGGTATCCGTGGGCGCGGAGCCATCGGATTTCGTCCTGCCGGCGCTTGTCCACCAATACCTCCGCCGGCGATATCATATGAAGAAACTCCAACAGCCCTGAAGCGGATACTTCCGATAGGGCGAATTCGCCTGTGGAGGCATCCAGATAGGCCACGCCGGCCGTATCGTTTTTGACCTTTCGCCCGCCCCAGTGCACGGCGGCGAGGTAGTGGGATTGTTTGGGATGAAGGAGCTGCTCGTGGAATGAGACGCCCGGAGTGACCACTTCGACAACGTCGCGCTTGACGATCTTCCGGGCGAATTTGGGATCTTCTAGCTGTTCGCAGACGGCCACGCGGTAGCCGGCCTGCACCAGTTTGGGGAGATAATTGTCGAGGGAGTGGTAGGGAAAGCCGGCGAGCGGAACCGTGCTGGCCTTGCCGTTCGATCGTTTTGTGAGCGCGATACCTAGTACCTTGCTTACCGTCTCGGCATCTGTTTCGAACGTTTCATAAAAGTCCCCCATGCGAAACAGGAGGATGGCGTCCGCATGACGCTCCTTGATTTTATAATACTGCCGCATGAGCGGTGTGAGCGCGCCGTCGGCTGCGCTCTCCTTCGAGGCGGAGGGGGCCATAATCACCGATCGGGTCACAGATCGTGTACAAATGCCGAACGCGGCGTCGAGCCAACAGGAAAAGGCGCAAAATACAACACAGCAAGCAACCCGGTAGACATTTTTTCCTCGATCCGCCCCTTTTTACCCGGAGTCGATGCCGTACTACGCCGTCTCGACTGTGTTACTTCGGGACACGGCGACCGATTGTGTGGCACATATCGGTATCAAAAATACTCCTGTCAGCCTGTAAGCAATCGCTTTCCATCTCTCTCACTTCGTGGCATACTTTTTTCGGCGTTTCTCGATTCACCTGCGCCAATTCGGGCAGAAGCGCTGAGAGCCGAGCACATCACACTGCTCTCGTTCCGCAGTCGTTGGCACTCTTAACTATTCTCCAGGGCTCTATCAATGATCAACCGTTTACAACACCTCTTCGCGACACCATTTCGTCGACAGAACATGGCCACTTGCCTGGTCGCATTGACCGCTTTCGCCATTCCGTTCGTTTCCTTCGCCTCCGCTCGGGCTGATTCGCCCGATGGACCGATCGATCTCACGCGGTACGGCCGGCTCCTCCAGACCACCCCGCTCTCGAGCGTCTCACTGTTATTCTCCGCTCCTGCGTTCACCGAGCTGGCCGCCGGCGACTTGGCCAACCCGTTCCCGGCCGGCAACCCGGAAACATTTGGCACGCCTTCTCTGGGCGACATCGATGGCGATGGCGACTTCGACCTCGTCAGTGGCGAAGAGTTTGGGGGATTTGTGTACATCGAAAACACGGGCGACAACACAACGCCGGCGTACACCCAGCAGTCAGGCGTGGCGAATCCGTTCGACGGTCTCACCACGGGCGCTAAAAACGCCCCTGTTCTGCTCGACATCGACAACGACGGCGACCTTGATGTCATTGCGGGCCAGGAGGATGGAACGTTTACACTCCTAGAGAACTCGGGAGATGCGAACACTCCGAACTTTGCCGTGGCCGGCGTGAATCCGCTCACCGGCGAAGATAACGGTAGCCGCAGTGCTCCGGCCGCAGGCGACCTCGACGGTGACGGCGATCTCGACCTCGTCGTTGGCGACCTCTCGGGCGCTCTGTTCTTCTACGACAACACCGGCACCGCCGCCGCCGCCGTCTTCACCCTCGTCTCGGGCGTCTCGAGCCCCTTCGACGGCATCGATGTCGGCGCTCACTCCAAGCCCGCCCTCGTCGACCTCGACAACGATGGCGACCTTGACCTGGTGGTGGGGGAAGACACGGGGGTCTTCTTCTACTACGAAAACACCGGTGACGTCAATGCGGCCGCCTTCTCGGCCGTAGTCGGCGCCTCCAACCCCTTTGATGGCTTCGACGCCGTCTCTAAGAGCGCGCCGGCCTTTGCCGACCTCGACAACGCCACCGGCGTCGACATGGTCAGCGGCAACACGAACGGCGACTACTACTACTACGAAAACGCCGATCCCCTGCCCGTCGAGCTCACCAGCTTCTCGGCTGTCTCCAACGGCAGCCAGGTCACGCTTTCCTGGAC
>JAWXAX010000089.1 GCA_034439735.1 Rhodothermales bacterium
CCCTCCTCGTCCTCGCCGCCGCCATCGCCCTGCCGGTCGGCGCGGCCGCGGACTCCGACGACCCGCCGGATGTCGATCCCCCGGTGGATCCCGAGCCTCGGCCACCGTTGAAACTCGTCGAAAAACCCCCTCCGCCGGCCATTCCGCGCGAGGATGGCCTGGGCTTATTCAGCGCGCCGCTGCTTCGTAAGCCGGGCTCCGCCCCAAAGGGGAACGAACCCGAAGCCGGCCTGCGCGTGGCCATCGACGTCGCCGTCGCGCTGCCCCTGTCGTCGTCTCAGACAGCCGTGCTCCTGGCGTTGTGGCCCGGATATGTTGGCCGCATCCGGGCCGAACGCATCCACGTGAGCGCCCTGCTGCAACACGCGACGCCTCAGGACGACCAGGGCCACACGATCGTCCTGTCCGTCCCGGATGATTTTCACCGGCGCATGCTGGACAGCCAGCAGGAGTACCTACTCAGCCGATTCCGCGAGGAGACCGGGAGGACGATCGCCCGGTTCGAGTTTCTCGTCGGAGGCGGGGAAGCAGGATCCCACGTACCGGAAACCCCCCGGGAAATCGATCCGTACGAGTACATGAAGCAAAAACGCCAGGAGAGCCCCGTCATTCGGGCCATCTTCGACCAATTCGGAGGAGAAGTCGTCTGGTGACCCCTCTCCCCACACCCAACTAACCGGCGCCACCAACCACGATACGACTTATGGCAGACGACTTGAATATGGCCGACATGTTCGGCAAGATGATGGACATGCAGCGCAAGATCAGCGAGGCGCAGGACACCCTGGCGGCGAAGACCGTGACGTCCGAAGCCGGCGGCGGCATGGTCAAGGTTACCGCGAACGGCCAGCAGAAGATTACGCAGATCAAGATCGATCCCACGGCCGTCGATCCGAACGATCTCGAATTGCTTGAGGATCTGATCATCGCCGGCGTCAACAAAGCCCTCGACGAAGCGGCGGCCCTGGCCCGGGGCGAGATGAGCCGGGCGGCCGGCGGGATGTTGCCCCCGGGGCTGGATCTCAAACAGTTCGGCCTGTAGAACTCCATGCACTTTACGTCCGAAGCCGTCGAAGCGCTCGTCGAACAGCTCACTCGCCTTCCCTCCATCGGCCGCAAGACGGCGCATCGCCTCGTCTCGTACATCCTGAAGATGCCCCGCGAGGAGGTCGTCGAGATGGCGAAAGCGCTCGTTGCCGTTAAGGACCGTGTCCGCAACTGCGTCGTCTGCTTCAACGTGTGCGACGGCGAGAAGTGCTCGATCTGCACCTCGCCACGGCGGGACCAGAGCCTCATCTGCGTGGTCGAGGAATCAAACGACGTGATGGCCCTCGAACGGACGAACGAGTACACAGGCGTCTATCATGTGCTCGGCGGCGTCATCAGCCCGCTCGATGGGATAGGTCCCGAGGAGTTGCGCATCCGGGAACTGGTGGCGCGTATCCAGCCGGCGGGCGCCGGCGAGGCGGACCGCCCCGCCACCCGCGAAGTCATCCTGGCGATGAACCCCAATGTCGAGGGCGATACCACGGCCTATTACCTCGCCCAGCTGCTCAAACCCTTAGGCGTCCGCCTCACCCGCATCGCCCGGGGCCTACCCATCGGAGGAGACCTGGAATACGCCGACGAAGCCACGTTGTCGCGTGCACTGGAAGGACGCGTGGTTTTGTAACGGACAACGTTGAACGTTGAGAAACTGTTAAGATTTGCGTATTGCAAAAGGAGCAAGTCATCCCCGCGCAGGCGGGGACCCAGAAAAATGCCAATCTGATGGCTGGATCCCCGCCTTCGCGGGGATGACTATGGCTTGAGCTGTGGAAATCCCTACAGTTTATGAACGTTGAACGTTTTCTCCCCTACCCTCTGTGTTCACCCGTCGCGGCGCCCTGGCGCTTTTTATCCCCGTCCTGCTCATCCTCCTCGGCTACGTGTTGTATCCGAGCCTACGGACGTTTATCACCACGTTTCAGGACGGCAACCTCGCGGAGGTCTTCTCCTCCTGGCGGAACGCCAACGTACGGGGGCTGATCAACTCGATTTCGATCTCCCTGTTCAGCGTTTTGGGCGCCGGCGTGCTGGGTACCGCGCTGGCCTATCTCTTCTTCCGGTACGATTTCCCGATGCGGCGCACGCTCATGGCCGTCGCCGCGCTCCCGTTGGCCCTCCCACCCCTCGTCGGCGTGCTCGCGTTCCTGTTCCTTTACGGTGAGAGCGGCATCCTGCCGCGCGGCCTCAAGATGGCCTTCGGCCTGGAGGAGGTGCCGTTCGCCTTCGAGGGGCTGTGGGCCGTGTGGTTCGTCCACGTCTATACCATGTACGTCTACTTTTACCTCTTCGTCACCGCCGCGCTACGCGGGTTGGATGGGAGCCTGCTTGAGGCCTCGGCGGACCTCGGGGCGTCGGCGACGATGACGTTTCGCCGGGTGATGCTGCCCCAGCTACGCCCCGCGCTCGTCAGTTCCGCGCTGCTCGTGTTTATGATCTCGATGGCGTCGTTCACCGCGCCGCTGCTGTTCGCCGGCACCGAAAGTTTTCTCACGACGCAGATCTACAATTACAAGACCAACGGCGACCTCAACCTGTCGGCCACGGTGTCGACCGTGCTGACCGCGATTTGCCTGGTATTTCTCCTGTTGATGGAGTGGACCAACCGCCGGCGGCACACGGCCGGCGCCGCGAAAGGCGTCCGGGCCGCTCCGATGCCGGTGCGGAGCGGCTGGGCGCGCACGCTGTTCCTCGCCGGCGCCCTAGTGCTCCTGCTCTTCCTCATGCTCCCCATCGCTACCGTCGCGCTCATCTCGTTTGCCCGGGAGGGGAGTTGGACGTATCAACTGCTGCCTCAGCGGTATACGCTGGACAACTACACGGCGCTGCTGGCGGACCCGGACGTGCTTCAACCGATTCTGAACAGTCTACGGATGGCCCTGCTGGCCACGGCCGGCAACGTCGTGTTTGGCGTCGCGGCGGCGTTGGTGATCGCCAAGAGCGGCCTCCCCGGCCGCGGCGTCGTGCGGTTGCTCGCAGCCCTACCGTTCGCCATCCCGGGAACGGTCATCGCGATCAACCTGATCGTCACCTTCAACGAGGCCACTCCGCTTTCCTTTGGCCAGATCCTCGTCGGCAGCTTCTGGATCCTGCCGCTGGCGTATTTCGTCCGCCACATCCCGTTTGTCGTCCGCTCCACCGTGGCCGCGCTCGAAACCTATGACGACCGACTGACCGAAGCCTCGGCCGACCTCGGCGCGCGCTTCGGGACCACCTTCAGACGCATCGTATTGCCCGTGATCGGGC
Source organism: Rhodothermales bacterium (assembly GCA_034439735.1). Taxonomy (NCBI): domain Bacteria; kingdom Pseudomonadati; phylum Rhodothermota; class Rhodothermia; order Rhodothermales; species Rhodothermales bacterium. Next base: position 3,292 of record JAWXAX010000089.1, read on the forward strand.
CGGGCGTACTGGCCGGCACGCTGCTCACGTTCGTCACCGCGCTCGGCGAATTTGTCTCGTCCATCGTGCTCTACGTCTACACTAACCGCCCGATTAGCGTCGAAATCCTTTCCCAGCTCCGCCTGTACGAGTTCGGATCGGCGGCGGCGTACAGCGTCTTCCTCATGCTGCTCATCGGCGCCTCGACACTCGTCGTACGCCGGCTGGGCGGGAGCGACTCGGTGCGGCAGACGGCGTGAGCGGCCCGGGCCTCGCCTAGAGCCGGTCGATGGCGGCCTTCAGCCGGCGACGCACGTCTTCAGCTATACCCTGAAGCGACGTATTTTCGATCGCCTGCATCGATGCGACGGGATCGACCGCCGCCACTTCGATCTGGCCGGGGGCCGTCTCTTGCACGATCACATTGCAGGGCAACATCAGCCCGATGTGCGACTCCGCCAGCAGCGCCTGGTGGGCCGATGGCGGATGGCACGCGCCGAGGATACGGTAGGGCCGAAAGTCGACATCCAACTTCTTTTTCAGGGTGGCCTGGATATCGATATCCGTCAAAATACCAAAGCCTTCTTGTTTCAGCTCGTCGGTGACGCGCTCGACCGCGGCGTTCATCGACAAAGCGACCGTTTTGGAGGTAAAATAGGACATACACGTGCTCGATTAGTGCTCCTCCGGCTGACGCCGGTCTGCGTCTTGAAACCCACCGACAACGCTCATGTTCAACGCGTTCATCTCGCCAAAATCGCCCCTTCGATCTTTATGGAAGAGCCGTCCGCATCTACCGCTGCCCAACCCACCGCCGCCGAACCCCGGTGCGGCTGCGGGCACGCGAAGGACAATTTCTGGGTCTCGGCCAACGCCCGGTATTCGGCCTGGGGGTTCATCATGGGCGTGTTCATGGGGATCAGCGGCACGCTGCCGAAGAGCATCCAGTTCCAGTGCCGGAAGTGCGGGCAGGTGATCGAGGAACGGAGAGATCAGAAAAGCATCATGGCGTTCCGCGAACACTGATCGCACATACTAACCACGGCTACCATCCCACCCGTTTTTTATTCCGGATGACGCCGTTTTCGGCGTATTCGACCCAGTAGGCCTCCAGCGGCCAGTCTTCAGGCGCCACGTCCTCGCCGGCCACCGGCCGAAACCCGTGCTCCGTCATCACAAACCCGTGGCCCGTCTTGAGATCGGTCCAGGTCTCGTCGCGCCAGGCGAGCATATGTGGCACCGTATCCTCCAGTTCATCGACGAGGAACACGTACGCGGCCTCGGGCGCCCGAACGTCGTCCGGGTCCAGGACCGCGACCAGGCGGTCTTTGATCTGGGACCGGAGATGCCGCAGGAACGAGCGAGACGTTTTCTGCTCCTGCAGCTCCCAGATCGATGAAGGGAGCACCGCAAAACGTGTGGGTGACGCCGGTGTGCCAATCGATCCACCCACGAGCGGCTCCAGTTCAAGCGGCTGGATATCGACAGGCCGGCTTTCTGCTATTAGCCGCCGGCGACGGGCCGATGCCGATGAGATGTGTCCCGTCGCTCTCGTTGCGGTGTCCGGCAAAGCCACGCGGGCTTCCGCAGACGGCTCGCCGGCATCGCTGAATGTCGGACCTGACAATTCTTGCGGCGGGAGTGGGGTATAGGCGGCTTCGGGCCGGATGGGATCGGGGCTCGGGGATACATAGGCGCCCCAGGAATCGACCTTAGCCTCTTCATACAGCAGGGGCGCGATCACGGCCCGGAGCGCCGTGATCGACACACTGACCACGAGGACGATGGCGAGTGTGCGATAGAGGGCGGGGATACGCCGGACGGGCATCTCGGCCAGAGGCGGGATGGGCCATGCGCCGGTCGACGTAGCGTTGGACGGCGTTTCGGCCGGCGCCACCAACACGGGAGCCAGGGTCTCCGCGTCCCCATCGGCCGTCGCGGCGTGCGGGAGGAGCGCCCCCGACAGCACTTCAGTGCGTTGCTGGAACACATACCACGTACGCGTCATCCCATCGTGAATTGACGTGCGGACGCGGCCGCCCCCGATCTGGATGGCGCGCGCGAGGTTGGCCATGGCCAGCGTGAAGTGGCGCGCGGCTTCGCGATGGGGTGGAGAGACGATGGTGTCCGCCGGCTGTTGCCACACCGTGAGGGCCGTATCCTCCCGCCGGCCGACTGGCTCCTGCGACGCGTAGGGGCGCAGCGCGTTGGCCATCTCGCGCCCATTTTTGAATCGTTTCGTCGGCGTCTTTTCGAGACACCGGAAAACAACCGCGCGCAGCCACGCCGGCGTGTCGGGCCGGCGACGGAGGAGGGCCGGCGGCGATTCGTTGATCACTTTCTGGATTAACGCCAGCGCGTTTTCATCGGCGAACGGGACCTCACCCGTCAGGCATTCGTACAGGATGATGCCTAAGCTGTACAGGTCGCTCCGCGCATCGATGGGCTGCCCGCGGGCCTGCTCGGGGCTCATGTACGCCGGCGTGCCGATCATGCCGCGGGTGATCTGGGTAGAGGACTCCTCCAGGCGGGCAATGCCGAAATCGGTGATGACGGCAGCACCCGCGCGGCTGATGATGACGTTGGCGCTCTTTAGATCCCGGTGCAGCACCCCGCAGTCGTGTACATACGCCAGCGCGTCGGCCATCTGATACCCCCACCGCGCGATGTCCTCAATCGGAAGCACCCCGCCGTCGCGCACGATCTCCGCGAGCGTTTTGCCCTCGACACACTCCATCGCGATGTACGGCACCCCATGTTCGATGCCGGCATCGTATACCGCTACCACATGCGGATGCTTCAGCGTCCCGAGCGCCTTGGCCTCCCGCATAAAGCGTTCTACAAAAACGTGATCCCTCGTAAACTCTTCTTTCGGTACCTTGAGGGCGACGGGGCGGTCGAGAATCTCATGATGGGCCCTGTAGACCGTCCCCATGCCGCCGGTGCCCAGGGTAGAAGAAATGGTGTACCGAGAAAACGAGGGCTTTTCGTTGGTCTCAAGCATTGCCGTCAGTGAAGCATGGAGCCGTCGTAGAGCCTGTGCGTTCCTTCATGCGGGGGGAACATGCCGGTACGTTACGATGCGACTGAGCATGACGCCGGCTATCGCGAAATGCCTCTTTAGGGCCGTCGTTGCGCCTTGAACTGAAGAAGGGCGCCCGGGGGTAGGCTTGGCCGTCATCATCATCATCGTTACGTTTCGAACCCGCTGACAGAATCGCCATCAGGAATTATCTATAGCCGTTTATGCGTTTATCCAATTTTCACGCCCGCACGCGCTGCGCCGCGGCCCGTCTTTCCCCTTTTTTCCTCCCCGGCCTGCTGGCCGTCGCCCTCGCCGGCGCCGCCCCGAACCGGCCGCTTCACGCACAAAAAAACCCGTTCGGACTGGGCATTCTCCTGGGCTCCCCCACCGGAGTCAGTGCAAAATACTGGCTTTCAGATGAACGAGCCATCGATATGGCCGCCGCATGGTCGCTGGACGAAGATGAAGGCATCCAGCTACTGGCGGACTACGTGTGGCACACGACTCGTTTCGAAGGCCTCGAGCGCGACCGATCCTATGCCTATTACGGCATCGGCGGCCGGCTCCTCGCCGCCGACAATGCCACCGCGATCGGCATTCGAGGACCGCTGGGCGCCACCTATCTCTTCGACGACGCTCCCTTCGATGTGTTCATCGAAGTCGTGCCCTTTTTTGACCTGGTCCCCGAAACCCGCCTCGGGCTCCAACTCGGCATCGGAGGACGGTATTATTTCACGCCGAGAACAGGGAGACGGTGAGGGATTAGCGAGTAGCGATTCGTGATTAGCGA
>JAWXAX010000090.1 GCA_034439735.1 Rhodothermales bacterium
CCTTTGGCGCCGCCGGCGCGGAGGGCGAGCAGGTTCACGTCGTACGACCGTACGCGGCGGTTTTTTTCGCGGTGGCGTTGGAGAGCGAGTTGGATGAGGCGGTGGGCGAGTTCGTCGAACGGGACGCCGCTCGGGGCCCAGAGGTAGAAGGAGAAGGAGCCGGGAATGGTGTTGATCTCGTTGAAGAACACCTGGCCCGTGGCGCCGTCCATGAGGAAGTCGATCCGCGCCAGGCCGGCGCATTCGAACAGGGTAAACACCCGCACGGCGAGCGCCTGAACGGCGGCCGTCTGTTCGTGGGATATGGGGGCGGGGATGATCCGATCCAACGAGGCCATGCCCTCGGAAGGGGCGGCCGACTGCTTGCTCCCCTTGGCCCCGGACGCGCCGCGCATGTATTTCTCCTGGTAGGTGAGCAGCGCCTCGCCGGCGCTGGTCTTCGGCTCCTCAAGCACGCTCGCGGTCGCCTCGTCCGGGCTCCCCATCACCGAGCAGTTGATCTCCCGCAGGTTGCGGACGGCGTACTCGACCACTACTTTGTCGTCGTACCGCAGCGCATCCTCGATGGCGGCGTCGAGCGTGGCGCGGTCGCGGGCGAGGCGGATGCCGATGGACGAGCCCAGGCGGGCCGGCTTTACGACCACGGGGTAGCCGAGCCGCCTTTCGCACTCGTCGAGCCACTCTTCCTCCCGGTTGCCCCACTCACTCTCCCGGAAAGCGATGAAATCCACCACCGGAACACCCTGGTCGTGACACACCATCTTCGTGATCACCTTATCCATTCCCAGAGCCGACCCGAACACGCCGCTCCCGGTATAGGGTACATTGTACGTCTCGCAAATCCCCTGGACACCCCCATTTTCCCCCTCGCCGCCGTGCAGGGCAAGGAAAAGGACGTCTAGCCGCTGCGCCGGCGGCGCCTGTTGCCAGAACCGGAGCTTCTCGCGGGTCTGGAGCTCTACCCCTCCGCCGGGCACGGGCGCCAGCGACACCGGAGTGGCCTGCGGGATGAGGGCGTCGAGATCCTTGTACCGCTCCAACTCGAGCATCACATCGCCCGAGTACCAGGCGCCGTTTTTGGCGATGTACAGCGGCACCGGCGTGTACTTCGTGCGATCCATCGCCGCCGCCATCTGCAGCGCCGTGATCACGGATACTTCGTGCTCGGGCGACACGCCGCCGAAAACCAGGCCGATGTTAAGCATTACTTCCAGGTTTTTTCGTTACTACGTGTGGGAATGTCTACAGCCTCCCATACTCATCCCAAGCTATCCCCTCAGCCATTCTTCACCAGCCGCCCTTTATTATAGATCGCCCAGGCGCGGCCGACCATCGGGGCGCCGATAAAGGGGGTATTGACGCTTTTCGAGCGGATGTGCTCTTGGCCAAACACCCAGTGCGTGGTGGCATCGAAAACGGTGAGGTTGGCCGGCTGGCCGGCCTTGATCTCCGGCACCGGGATCCCCAGGATCTGACGGGGGGCGATGGTCAGCTTGTACACGGTCTGCGCCAGCGTGAGCACGCCGGGCGCTACGATCTCCCGGCCCGTGAGGCCCCACGCCGTCTCCAGCCCGAGGATACCAAACGGCGCCTCGATGTACTCCACTTCCTTTTCGAACGAGGCGTGCGGGGCATGATCCGTACAGATCGCGTCGATCGTGCCATCCCGCAATCCCTCCTTCATGGCCTCGACGGACGCCGCGTCGGCGAGGGGCGGGTGCATCTTCGTGTTCGTCGAAAACTCGGTGCGCTCGACCTCTTCGTCGGTGAGCGTGAAGTGGTGGGTGCAGACCTCGGCGGTGATGGGCACCCCCCGTTCCTTGGCGCGGCGGACGAGTTCGACGGCCCCGCGGGTGGAGATGTGCGCGACGTGTACGTGGCCGCCGGTAAAGTCGGCCAGGAGGATGTCGCGGGCGATCATCACCTCCTCGGCGAGGGAAGGAATGCCCGGAATGCCGAGCCGGGTGGAGACATCGCCCTCGAACATGTGACCGCCCAGGTTAAGCGTCTTCTCCTCCATGTGATTGACGATGGGTTTGCCGAGCATCGAGCTGTACTCGAGCGCGCGGCGCATCAGGCCGGCGTTCTGCACCGGCGCTCCGTCGTCGCTGAAGGCCACCGCCCCGCCGGCGACCAGGTCCGCCATCTCGGTCAACTCCAGGCCGGCGCGATCCTTCGACACACAGGCAATGGGGTATACGTCCACCGGCGTCGCCGCGCCGCGCTCGATGACGAACTCCACCACGTCGCGCGTGTGGATGGCCGGCTTCGTATTCGGCATACAGGCCACGGCCGTGAAGCCGCCAAACGCCGCCGCCGCGCAGCCGCTGGCGATCGTCTCCTTGTATTCGAAGCCCGGTTCGCGGAGGTGGACGTGCATGTCCATCCACCCGGGCGAGAGGATCCGGCCGGCGCAGTCGTAAACCGGCGCATCGCCGGCGTCGAGATTGGGCCCGACGGCCGCGATACGGCCTCCTCGGATCAAGACATCGTTTCGTTCGAGCCGGCCCGAAACCGGATCGAGGACGGAGCCTCCTTTCAGGAGTAAGTCTGGGGTCATTGAAGGAAAAAGGGGAAAGGAAAAAGGGAAAAGGGAAAAGGAAAAAGGGAAAAGGAAAAAGGGAAAAGGGAAAAGACAACGGGAGAAAGAGGGCTACTCTATGTGCTGCGACACGTCTAGCATTAGGACTCTCTGTCGCCTTTTTCGTAAATCGTACCTCACACGATGCACGATTCACCTTGCCTTTTGCCTTTTACCTTCTCCCTTTTGCCTTTTCTCCCCCTTCCGTCTCCACCACCGTTTGTTGCAGGCTTTCGCGCACGAACTCCGTCATCATCGTATGTAAATGGAGCCGGGTATTGCCGCCGTAGATGCCGTGGTTGCGGCCGGGGTACATCATAAACTGGAATGGCTTATTGGCTTCCTGCAGCGCGTCGGCCATCTGGACTGTGTGCTGGAAATGGACGTTGTCGTCGAAGTCGCCATGCACCAGCAACAGGCGTTGATGGGGCGCCAGCCGGCTCGCGTAATTCACCGGGGCGGAAATCGTGTAGCCGTCGGGGTTATTGGCGGGGGTAGACATGTACCGCTCGGTATAGATCGTGTCGTAGAGGCGCCAGTCCGTCACCGGGGCGACAGCCATGCCGAAGCTGAACACGTCCGGCCCCGGTCCTGTGAGCATGGACATCAGCGACATATAGCCGCCGTAGCTCCATCCCCAGACCCCCATGCGGTTCTCGTCCACATACGGCCGTTCGCCCAACGCGCGGGCGGCGGCGATCTGGTCGGCCGCCTCGAGGATGCCGAGCTGGCGATACGGCCGGCTCTTGAATGCCTTGCCGCGCCCCCCGGTGCCCCGATTATCCACGCTCGCCACGATCACGTTCAACTCGTCGGCCAGATAGGCATGCCACAGGTAGCGGGCTCCCCCCCAGCTGTCCACCACCGTCTGCGAGCCCGGACCGCCGTAGACGTACATCAGGACCGGATATTCGGCCTCGGGGTCGAACGTGGAGGGTTTGATCAGATAGGCGTTGAGCGGCGTGCCGTCCGCCCCGGGGATCGTCGTGAACTCCGGCTCGGGCAACGCATACCGGGCGAGCCGGTCGATCAACGTCTGGTTGCTTTCGAGGACGCGGACGGGCTCGCCATCGATTCGGTGCAGGGTGACGACCGGGGGTGAGGCGGCGCTGGAGTAGGTGTCGATATAAAACTTGGCGTCTTTCGAGAGGCTGACGACGTGGGTACCGGGCTGCGGCGTGATTTTACGCGGCAGCGAGGCCGGGGTATTGGGGGTGAAGGCCTGTCGATAGTCCGTGGCATAAAGATGCCGCTCGAGCGAGCTGGTGAGGGCGCCGCTGAAATAGACCACGCCGGCGGCGGCGTCGATCCCTTCGACCTTGCTCACCTCCCAGTTGCCCTGCGTGACGGCCCCGATCCGGATGCCTCCGTTGCGGTGGATGTACAGGTGCCAGTAACCGTCGCTCTCGCTCATCCAGAGGAAGTGTTCATTGTCATCCAGAAACCACACCTTGCCCTGGGCGACATCGATCCAGGAGGTCTCCGTCTCCGTATAGGCCGTGCGGACGAGGCCATCCGCGGGGTCCGCGTACAGGAGGTCGACCCGGCTCTGATCGCGGTTCAGGCGGAGCATCCACACCAGATGTGTCCCGCCGATGGGCGGTGTCCAACCCATCCGCGGGACATACTCGTGGTCATCCCCGGCGCCGAACCAGGTCTCGGTCTCGAAAAATAACATCTCACCGGAACGGACCTCCACGACGCCGACGCGGACTTCGCTATTGGTTTCGCCGGCCTTCGGGTAGCGAAAGGGCACCTGGCTCGGATACTGCTCGCGCAGATCGGCCAGGAAGAAGTCCCGTGTGTTAGACTCGTCGAATTGAAAAAACGAGATGTGCCGGCCATCCGGGCTCCACGACCAGCCGTCGCGCAGGCCAAATTCCTCCTCGTACACCCAGTCCGACGTGCCATTGATGATGGCCCCTTCGCTGCCATCGTGGGTCAGCGCCCGCTCCTCCATCGTGCGGAGGTCCACCAGGAACAGGTTGCGGTCGCGCACAAAACCCGCATGGCGTCCGTCCGGGCTAAGCTTGGCGAACATCTGGAACCCGAGGTCGCGCCGGCTGAGGGGTTTCAGGGCGCGGGTGTCGACATCATAGAGGTAATAAAAACCCTTCGTATTGGCGCGCCAGACGGGCTCGGAGTCGGTATAGATCAGCGCGGTCTTGCCGTCCGCGCTGAAGGCATACCCTTCGATGGCGATGCGCCGGCCGACATCGTCCGCCAGGAGTGTGTACCCATCGATCAGCCGCTCGGACGCCTTCGTCTCGAGGTCGAACCGCATCAGGTGCGTGAGGCGCTGGGCGGCATCCTCATCGATGTACGTCACGACAGGCCCGGTCGGCGCCCACTCGCCACCCTCGAAGGAGGCTCCGGTGAAGAGGCTCGAGGCATGGATATCCTCCAGCGTTATGCGGGGGCGCGGCTCGTCGGACGCCGGGGCGGCGGGTTGCGCGAGGGTGGCCGGCGCAAGCAGGGCCGCCCATAAAGCAACAGCATGCCACAGAAGCAGGAAAGGGGGGGATGACGACGATTCGGAAGTGAGTACGGAGTTCATACAGACCGAATAAAGTAGGCGGACGCGTGTCGAAAGCCATAAACAGCAGAGGAACCGGATGGATCCTGATGGATACATGCCCGGCCCCGTCCTCAGCGTCCATCCCCATGACAACCCTCACTCCGTCGCACATAGCGCAGGCGAGCCCGACGCGCGCCGAGTTATTGCTGGACCGGCTTCGGTCGAATGTACGCGTTTTGTCCCGCCTTGCCGCGCCGGCCGGCCTTCTGGCCGTCGTCAAGGCGAACGCTTACGGCCATGGCGCGACCCGCATCACGCGGGTGCTCGAAACCGAAGGCGTCCGGGATTTCGCGGTGGCGCGGCTCGACGAAGCGCTCCGGCTGCGGAGCGAGGGCTGCGAGGCAAACATCCTGGTCATCGGGGCCCCCCTCATCGAACACATCCCGTTGTATCGGCGCCACCACATCGGGCTCACCGTGTCGTCGGTCGCGGTGGCCGAGGCCGTGCGGCAGCCGGCGCCCGGTGAGGGCCGGCTGGACGTTCACGTCAAAATCGACACAGGGATGCGGAGGATCGGGGTGGCGCCGAACGAGGCTGCCGACGTCATCCACCGGCTGACGGCCGCGCCCGGGGTGCGGGTGGCGAGTGTATGGACCCATTTTGCATCCGCCGGCGCACACGATACGACCTTCGCCCTCGAACAGATCGCCCATTTCGACGCCGTACAGGCCGCGATCGGTCCGAACAACCTCCCCCTCCACATCGGCAACACGGCGGCGGTGCTCCGCCTGCGGGACCGGCTCTGTACAACCGACCGCGAGCGGATCCGCGTCGGCGGCGCCCTCTACGGCGTTTCCCATGAACCCGCTCGGTTGAACGACGCCGGCCTGCTTCCCGTCATGCGCCTGGTCTCGCGGGTCGTACATGTCAAGACCGTGCCGGCGGGCGACAGCGTTTCCTACGGCCGAACCTGGTTTGCGACAGCCCCCACCCGGATCGCCACGGTGGCCACCGGATATGCCGACGGGTACCCGCGCGCGTTGTCGAACCGCGGCTTCGCCCGGATCGGCGAACAACTCTACCGAATTGCCGGGACGGTGTGTATGGATATGACGATGCTCGACCTCGGCGCGCCCGACGGACCCGGAGCGGCCGTCGCGGCCGGCGACGATGTTGTCCTCTTTGGACCCGAGGGGCCCAGCATTTACGATGTGGCCGCATGGAGCGATCGCACCCCGTACGAGATATTGTGCGGCATTTCACCCCGCGTTCCCCGGTTCGACCGGTAAGCCGGCAAAAAATGGACGTTACTGGAAAACAAAAAAATGTATATTGTGAAGACGGCGCATCCAGCGTCCGGCCACCCGGCCACCCCGTGGACCCTGTACGTCCCACTGTCTACGACTCAACCACTACGGCTTAACTAAGGCCCCATAGATAGATAACATGATCACGACCGACTCCTCCCAGATCAATGTGCTCGTCGTAGACGATGAAGAAGACGTCGTCGAAGTTGTCAGCCACTTTCTTCAACAGGAAGGCTACACTGTCCACACAGCGTTTGACGGCGAAGAGGCCCTCCAGAAGGCCAATCCCGATATCCACCTGATCCTGCTCGACGTCATGCTGCCGGGCCTCGATGGATTCGCCGTGTGCCGCGCCCTCCGTTCCCGCGCAGAGACGGAAACCATCCCGATCATCTTCCTCACCGCCAAGGTGGAAGAAGAGGATCAGGTCCGCGGCCTGATGATGGGCGGCGACGACTACATCACGAAGCCGGCTTCGCCGCAGGTCATCATCGCCCACGTCAAGGCGGTGCTCCGCCGCACGGGCGTCGATGAAAGCCGGATGATCCACGTCAACGACCTTGCGATCTACGAAGACGAGTATCGGGCCACGATCGACAGCAAGGACCTGGGCCTCACGCTGACGGAATTTGAACTGCTGCGGTACCTCGTCCGCCACCCGCGCAAGGCCTTCACCCGCCAGCAGCTGCTCGAAACGATCTGGAAAGACGCCATGATGGTCACCGAACGGACGGTCGACGCACACATCAAGAACCTGCGTGAGAAGCTGGGCGGGTTCGCCCAGCACATCCAGACGGTTCGGGGTGTCGGCTACCGGTTCGTGGAAGACGAAGTGCCGCAGGAATAAATGACCTGGCTACGGCGTCTTGCCTCGTGGATCGCGCTCGTTTTTAAGGAGGCGTGGTCGCTCGCCTATCCCAAACGGGCTCGGACGCAAACCTGGATGTTTTTGACGTTCGCCCTCTTTGTGGGCGCGGCCGTCCTCGGTGTGGGGCTTTACGCCGGCCTCGTCCTCAAAGGCCAGTTCGAGAACGCGACCAAGCGCATGCTCCGGGACCAGGGCGTGCGCCTGGTCGCCGCGCTCGTCGATGCCCCCAGCGAGGCCGATGCCTGGTTCGCGATGGATCAGGCGAGCCGTCTGCTGGACATGCGCATCATCGTCTTGCGCAACGACACGCTCCTGTTCGACGTCCGCGGCGAGCCGTTTAAACACAATATCCACCTCCCCGCCAATCTGGAAAGCATGCCCGTGTTGCCGGGCCGGCTCGACTTCCTGGAGCACACCACGGAAGAGGGCACGACGATTCTCATCGGGGTGATGAAACCGCCGGATTCGCCCTACTCGCTGCGTCTCATCGTCCCCGAACCCCCCCTCTACGCGCTCGTCAACCAGATGATGATCGCCCTCATTGGCGGCATGGTCGCCACGTTTATCCTGACGCTTTTCGGCAGTTGGGTCGCCTCGCGCGAGGTCACCAAGCCCCTCGAAGCCATCAACAAAAGCGCCAGCAGCATCAACGAGGGCAAGTTCGACCAGAAGATATACGTCGATTCCCGCGCCGCGGAGTTCCAGGACCTCGCCAAGAACCTGAACCGGATGTCGGATCGATTCCGCGGGAAGATCGAGGACCTCCAGAGCCTCGCCCGCCTGCAGGGCGAGTTCATAGGCAACGTCTCCCACGAGGTCCGCAACCCCATCTTCGCCGTCAGCGGCTACCTCGAAGCCCTCTCCTCCCCCAACCTCTCCCCGGATCAGCAGAAACGGTACGCCCAGAAGGGGCTCGCGAACCTGGAGCGGCTGAGCAACCTGTTCAACGACCTCATCGAGATCGCGCGGCTCGAGTATCGGGAGGATCTCATCAAGCCGGCGGTGTTCGACCTCCAGGAGCTGGGGCTCGAGGTGGCCGAAATGCTACGGCCGAAGGCCGACGCCAAGGATCTGGAGCTTGAGGTCATCAACGCCCCGCAGAGTGTCCTCGCGGATCGCGACCGCGTGCGCCAGGTGCTCGTGAACCTCATCGAGAACGCCATCGTTTATACAGACGCAGGCCACGTCCGCTTCCGATTCCGCCGGCGCGGCCAGAAGGTGCGCCTCGAGGTGGTGGATACGGGCCGCGGGATTCCAGAGGACCATCTGGAACGTATTTTTGAGCGCTTCTACCGCGTCGATCCGGACCGATCGCGCAAAAGCGGCGGCACAGGGCTCGGGCTGAGCATCGTGAAGCAGATCCTGCTTGCACACGACGAACAGATCCACGTGGAAAGCACTCCCGGCCGCGGCACCCGATTCTGGTTCGATCTCCCGTACGCCGGCGAAAACGCCGAACACGATGTCGACTAAGGCGTTCGTATGCGGGTTCAGGTTTTGCCACCGCGCCATGCCGCCGATCCGTTCAGAAAACGCCGATAGGCTCTGTACGATCGCCGTGCCACCGGAGGCGGCCACTACCCTTACGCCTTGGATTTAACCACCAGTACGATTCGCATGGCCAAGCCCAAGACCGCCCCCGGTAAAACAGCGCACAAGCCGCTGGCGCTCCACGCCCCCGACAGCGTCGAAGCGTCGAACGGCACCCTCACGGTTGGCCTCGACGTCGCGCCGCTGCAGCCGGCCGACTTCGAGCCGTCGACGCTGCTCGACATCTACCGCACGATGCTTACGTCGCGCCGGTTGGACGAGAAGATGATCACGCTCCTCAAACAGGGCAAAGGCTTCTTCCACATCGGGTGCGCCGGCCACGAGGCCGCGCAGGCGGCCGTGGCGCTCTACTCGCGTCCGGGGCATGACTGGTTCACCATGTACTACCGCGACATGTGCATGGCGCTGTCGCTGGGCATGACAGCCCGCCAGATCCTGCTCGCCCACCTCGCCAAAGCCGACGACCCCAACTCGGGGGGCCGGCAGATGGCGGAGCACTTCGCGTCGGTCGAGCTCAACATCTTCCCCACGTCCTCATCCGTGGGCGCGCAGTTCCTGCCGGCCCTCGGCGCCGGCATGGCCATCCAGCGGCAGAACGAAGACGGTTATTCCTACGTCTCTTGCGGCGAAGGCGCTACCTCCCAGGGCTCGTTCCATGAGGCGCTCAACTGGGCTACGCGCATCAAGGCGCCCGTCTTGTTTTTTGTCCAGGATAACAAATACGCGATCTCCGTCCCGGTGTCCGAACAGACGGCCGGCGGCTCGCCCTATAAGCTCGGCGCCGGCTACGAAGGCCTCGTGCGCGCGCGCGTAGATGGGACCGATTTCTTCAAGACGGCCGCCGTCGCCCGCGCCGCCATCGAATACATCCGCTCCGGCCACGGCCCGGCGTTGATCGTGGCGGACGTCGTCCGCCTCCTCCCGCACTCGTCGTCCGACAACCACATGAAGTATCGGACGCCCGAGGAGTTGGAACTCGACCGCCAGATCGACCCGATTGCCCGTCTCGAACTGGCGCTCAACGAGGCCGGCATGCTAGACGAAACGTCGATGGCCCGGATCCGCGCGGAAGTCCACCAGAGCGTCGACCAGGACGCCGTCTGGGCCGACGCCCAGGCGGATCCCGTGCCAGACACCGCCGCCCTACACGTGTTTTTCGAGGGCGTGGTGGACCTCGACTACGAAGCCTCAACGCCGGCCGGCGAGCCGATCGTGATGGTGGATGCCATCAACCACGCCCTCCACGAGGAGATGGAGCGCGATCCGCGTGTCATCGTCTACGGCGAGGACGTCGCCGGCGGCAAGGGCGGCGTGTTCACCGCCACCCGCGAACTGACGGCACGCTTCGGCGCGGACCGGTGCTTCAACTCGCCCCTCGCCGAGGACTCGATCCTCGGAACGGCCGTCGGCATCAGCGCCGCCGGGTTTAAGCCTGTCGTCGAAATCCAGTTCGCCGATTACATCTGGCCGGCGCTCCAGCAACTCCGCAACCAGCTGTCTACCTTCCGCTACCGGTCCAACGGCACCTTCGGCGCCCCGGTTGTCATCCGCGTCCCCTGTGGCGGCTATATCCACGGCGGACTCTGCCACTCGCAGAACATCGAGGCGTTTTTTGCGCACATGCCAGGCTTTCTCATCGCGATGCCCTGCACCGCGGCCGACGCCAAGGGCCTTCTGAAGACGGCCATCCGCCTGCAGGATCCGGTCATCTTTCTCGAACATAAAGCCCTTTACCGCGCCGCGAACGCCCGTTCACCCGAACCCGATGCCGACTACCTGTTGCCGTTCGGCAAGGCGCGCGTCGTCCAGGAAGGCGCAGACCTCACCATCGTCACCTACGGGATGATGGTGCATCGCGCCGTCGCCGCCGCCAAAACGCTGGCCCGCGAGGGCGCTTCGATCGAGATCATCGATCTCCGCACCATCGTGCCGCTCGATAGCGAAACGATCCTTGCCTCGGTCCGCAAGACAAGTCGCGCACTCGTGATCTACGAAGATTGTGAATTCGCGGGCTTCGGCGCCGAGATCTGCGCCCAGATCGCCGACAAGGCCTTCGAATACCTCGACGCCCCGGTTCGCCGGGTCGCCGGCGCCTTCACCCCCGTCCCCTTCGCCGATCCCCTCGAACGCGCCGTCCTCCCGCAGGATCAGGATATCCTGGATGGGATGCGCGCGATGCTGCAGTACTGAGGCTGCATGTAATCCTGAGCGAAGCGAGAGTTCTCCGAGAGGCACCAGTTCAAAGGTGAATGTCCTCCTGAGCGAAGCGAGGGAGCTTCGAGCGGCTCCAGGCCTAAGGCCGCCGCAGGTCTCCGGGATCGCTCCGACTGGACAGGTTGCGCTTCACGCAAGGTTCTGCCTGTCGAAGATCCCTCGCTGGCGCTCAGGAGGACACGGCGATTTGCTTGTCCTCCTCGGCGAAACAAGGGTTTACCCGGCGCTTTTCTGGCACAGCTATTGTCGATGGGCCAGCGCAGGGATTCGAAAAAACCGGGTATGATCGCGCACACCATTCGTAACAGGAAGTCGCACACGGGCTGGGGACAACCACGGTGGATCGGGACGTTCGTCGCTCTCGCCCTGATCGGGGCCCTGACGCCGGCGCCGGCGTGGGGCCAGGCCTGGCCGGCATCCCGGGGCGCCTTTTACGCCAAAGTGGCCCGGAGCGACATCCGCGCGAGCGATCAATTCACGTTTGATGGCCGGCGGAGCGATTTCATCGACGGCGTCGCCGGCAACGCGTTTGTCGACCAGAGTTATCATCTCTACACCGAATGGGGACTGCTGGACAACCTCACCGTGGTGCTCTCCGCTCCGTTCAAGCAGCTCGCCGTCCACGACCTCGCCTTTCGGTATGAGACCGCGGCGATCGGCTCGGTGAGCATCGGGTTACGCTTCGGCCTTTTCCCCTTGCTCGGCATCCGCCCATCCGCCATTGCGATGGCGATGAATCTGGGCGCCACGGTGCCCACCGGCTACACACGCAATCTCACCCCCAGCGCCGGCGCCGGCCAAGTGGACGCCCATGCGTTGATCGGCATCGGGCTCAGCTTCTGGCCTACGGCGGCCTACGTGCAGGCCGCCGGCGGGTACCGGTATCGTTCGTCGTATTACGGTCTGTCGAAGGCCGTAGCGTGTACGGCCGGTGTCGATCTGTTTTGCATCCGCGACACCCGGCCCGCCTTTGGCGATGAGTGGCTTTTCCAGGCCGAAGCCGGCCTGACGCTGCTCAGCGGCACCTTTTTCGTACAGGCCCTCGGCCAGGGCGTCTGGTCCGTCGAGACCCCCCGAATTGGCTTCACCGCCCTCAACCCGATCCCGACACACCAGCGCTACTTCAAGGCTGGCGCCGGTCTTACGGTTTACCCCTTCAAACTGACCCGCGCGTTTCGTTTCGAAAACGTAGGCTTCGGCGTCCAGGCGTTTCTCACGCCGTACGGGCGCAACACCATCGACTCGCAGGACTTTTTCTTCGGGATCGACTTTCGCGGCGACTTTTTGCGTTGATGTCCATGATTGATTCTCCGGGGCGCGCCGATGTATCGCGCCGCACCTTTGTCGTCCGGCTCGGAACGGCCGCGCTCGGCATCGCCCTCACGCCGATGGCCGGCTGCGAAACCAACAGCGTCGCCCCCTTCGTCGAGGGCACCGACATCCCGTTTTTGACCCCGCTCACCGACCCCAATCCGGACCGCGCGTTTTTTGTGCAGTACGGGGCGGATGGGACGGTGGAAAACTGGGCCGGCCCGCGCCAGATCGCCCGCGATTCGTGGGGTCTGACGATCGACGGCCTTGTCGCGACGCCCCGCACGTTTTCGTATGCGGATCTGCTTCGGTTTTCCGGCGAGGCAGTCCGCCTCGTCAGCACCCTCCGCTGCATCGTGGACAGCACGTTTGTCCCCGGCCTCATCAGCACCACCCTGTTCACCGGCATCCCACTACGGCTCGTGCTCGAAGCCGCCGGCGTGGACGCTGCCGCCCGCCGCATCCGCATCTATGGGGCCGACGGCTTCACGAACAACCTGCGGGTCCTCGAAGCCATGGGGCCGTTCGCCGCCGAGCAGGTAGAGCCTCTGCTCGTCTACCAGATGGGCGACGCCCCGCTGACACCGGACCACGGCTTTCCCGTTCGGCTGCTGGTGCCCGGCCAGTACGGCTACAAAAGCGTCAAGTGGGTCACGCGCCTCGAAGCCACGGCCGATGATTCCGCCTTCGGCAGCTACCAGCAAGCACTCGGGTACACGGACGACGGGCGGGTACAGGTGGTGAACAAGGCGACCAACCCGCTCCGCAACGCGCAGCTGTCCGCCGGCCCCGTCGCCATCTTCGGCTATGCGCTAAGCGGTATGGCCGGCATCGAGCGGGTTGAGGTGTCCATCGACGACGCCCCGTTCGCCGCCGCGTCGCTGGTCGATCTCCCCGAAGTACTCAGCGCCAACCCGACCCTGCGTTCGACGCTCCAGGTGGACAATGCCTCCCGCTTCCCCTACCCCTTCCGCGGCGTCTGGGCCCTGTGGCAGCACCCCTGGACGGCTACGGCCGGCGCTCACACCATCCGTATCCGGGCCATCGACCGCGCCGGCAACACCCAGCCCGAAACGGATGAGGTGGTGGAGGATGGGGAGAATCCGATCTTCCGGATCAACGTAACCGTAACATGAGTCGCTCAGCAAGCGACGCGATCTGATTTGTTGCCGAAACACGGCGTCCCAACAATGCCCGTCATCCCCAACTCGATTGGGGATCCATAGAAGGCCCGTTGGTTGCATGGATTACTTCGTAAGTCGCTACGCTCGTTTCCCGCCTTCGTGGGGATGACAAGCGCGCTTCGCTACGTAACGCCCCAACGTTAAACGCCCGCGAGCGCCTGGTCCAGGTCCTCGATCAGGTCCTCTACATCCTCGATCCCAACGGACAGGCGGATGAGCGAGTCGCTCAGGCCGTTTTTGATCCGCTCCTCGCGCGGGATCGAGGCGTGTGTCATTGAGGCCGGGTGCCCGATGAGGCTCTCCACGCCACCGAGGCTCTCCGCCAGAGCAAACACGCGGGTGCCCGAGAGTACCTTGTAGGCGTTTTCGACAGAATCCGCCGCGAGGGTGAACGACAACATCCCCCCGAAGTCCTTCATCTGCTTTTTGGCGATCTCGTGGCCCGGGTCATCCGGCAAGCCGGGAAAGTAGACACGGCCGACCTTGCGGTGCCCCGCGAGGAAAGCGGCAATCGCATGAGCGTTCTCGCAGTGCTGGCGCATGCGGATGTGCAGGGTTTTTGTGCCCCGCAGGTTCAGGAAGCAGTCCATGGGCCCCGGCACCGCGCCGGCGCACTTGACCTGAAAGCGCAGCTTCTCGTTCCAGTCGTCCCGGCTGGTGCAGACCACGCCGCCGATCAGGTCCGAGTGACCGCCAAGGTACTTCGTGGACGAGTGCAGCACGAGGTCCGCTCCGAGCACAATCGGCTGTTGGAGGTAGGGCGAGGCGAAGGTGTTGTCCACCGCCACATCGATCCCGTGTGCTTTCCCGAGGGCGATCAGTTTGTGGAGATCGAGGATACGGATGAGCGGGTTCGTCGGCGTTTCTAGCCAGAGCATCTTCGTCTGCGGCGTGACGGCCTGCTCGACGGCGTCGAGGTCGCGCATGTCGACGAACGAGAAGCGGAGGCCAAAGGGCTCGTAGACCTGGCGAAAGAGGCGGAAGGTGCCCCCGTAGAGGTCGTTCGTGGACACCACGTGATCGCCCGGGCGGAGGCCTTTCAGTATGGCGTCGATGCCGGCGACACCCGAGGAAAAGCAGATGCCGTGTTCAGCCTGTTCGAGGGCGGCGAGGTTGTGTTCGAGCGCCGTGCGGGTGGGGTTGTTGACGCGGGCGTATTCGTAGCCTTTATGATCGCCGGGCGCGGCCTGTACGTAGGTGGACGTCTGGTAGATCGGCGTCATGATCGCGCCGCTGACGGGGTCCGGCTCCTGGCCGGCGTGGACGGCGAGTGTGCCGAAGCGAAGGGTAGTCCGGGTGTCGACGTGCATGGCGGAGAGAAAAGGATACGACGGGAGGTGACACCGTTAGAAACGGTACTAAAATGCTCAAAAAAAATAAGTCACCCTGAGCGCAGTCGAAGGGCCTCTCGATCGTTCGGGAGGTCCTTCGACTACGCTCAGGATGACACTATTTGGGGTTTCGGATACGCTCCGTGTTCGATCAGTTTAGATCGATCCCCGCGCAGGCGGCCGCTTCTTCGGCTTTTTCCTGCATGCCAGACTGCACGTAGGCCGTGAAGAGCGCATTGCAGGTCAGCGCGGCCTCTTCGCCGGCGGCTACCTGGAGGTCGCGCGCTTTTTCGAGCGGCTCGATGGCCTGTTCGAAGAACGACTTGCGCTGTTCGGCGAGGGCCTCCAGTTCGCCTTCCGCCTGCGTCACCTGGCTCGAGGAGAGTGTACTGCGATTCTGGCGGAGTGCGTCGTCCTTGACGGAGATCTCGTCATTGACAGAGACCGCTTTGTTGACGAACGTGGCGCCGAGGTTGTAATAGGCCACGCCGTATTCCGGATCGAGGCGGATGGCGGCGCGGAATTCAGCTTCCGCGGCGTCGTACTCCTCGGCTTCCAGAAGGAGCGTGCCGTAGTTGTAGTGGTACAGCTTGTTGTCCGGCTCGCGTTCGACGGCTTCCTTGTACACCTGGCGCGCGCGTTCCATCTGTCCGGAGGAGATGTAGGCGTTGAGCAGCTGGCTCTGAAGCTCCGGCTTGTCTGGATACATGTCGCGCCCTTTCTCCAGCAACGCAATCGCTTCCCCGGTCTGCTGATTCTGCAGATACAGGTTCGAGAGGAGCACGTACGTATCCGCTTCGGACTCGCCGAGCGAGATCGCCTTCTCAAACGTCGGGATCGCCTGATCCGACATGCCCGCATTGATCATCGCGTAGGCGGCGTTGACGTAGGGGGCGGCGGAATCCGGCTGGATGACGGACGTATTCTGGAAGAACGTCACGGCCTCCGTGTAGGCCTCCGTGTTCTCGCGGCCCCGGTTAAACGCCTGGAATCCGAGTTGGAATTCGGCGACGTAGGCCTGGCGGAGCTGCTGGATCACGGACGGGCTGCCCGGCGTGATTTCGAGCGCCTTGCCGTAGGCCTCCACCATCTTCTTGACGATCTCGGTGTGCTGGGCGGGGTCTTTCACTTCGCCGGCCTGCCGCTGGAGCAGCTTGCCTTTCACCTCGTACGCCTCCGCATTCGCGGGATCGGCCGCAATCGCCTGATCGAGTTTCCCATAATACTCGTCGTAGTTGACCTCGTCGAGCGTCAGCGCGAGCTTGGCGCCTTCCACGTTCGGATCACCGCCGCAGCCGGCCGCCAACGACAGGATTCCGACCACCATCAGGCCGCAGTACATGACTAGATTTCTCATGGCTCTTTTAGCCTCGTTGATTCTGTTCACAGGATATGATGACTTCCAGGCTGCGTGGGTGTGAAGCCGGAAACGATAGGATGCGTCTACTCAGAAACTATGTAAACTACTAACCGCGCTGCCATATTGTAAATGCACTGGCGTAAACTTCACGGATTAGAAAGGGGTTCAAGGTTCGAAGATCAAGGGTTAAAGTACCATCAGGTAAGATCAAGCGCTCAAACCACACCCTTAAACCTCAAACCTCGAACATCAATCCTGAAACCCCGAACCTTAAACCCCATGCCCTCTCCCTTCCTCGCCGGCCTCATCGACTACGCCGGCCTCTTCCCGCCGGCCGGCCTGCCGCTGGCCGACGCCGCCGCCAACTACCTCCGGTACCTCGCCGGCCCCGATGCCTGGATGCTGGGCCGGTTCGTCTGCCCCGCAGGCCAGATCGCGGCGCTCGACGCCCTCCTGCCGGCCGAGGCCCCCGTTCGCCTCGCCGTCCTCCCCACCGGAGGTCCGGACGCCGAGGCGTTTTTCGCGACCTTCGAGGCCGACCTCGCCGCATCGCGCGCGTTCCAGGACCTGCGCGGGCCCCACGCCGGCGTCGACCTCCTCGAAATCCGCCTCCCCGACGCCCTGTTGGATCCCTTCGAGCCGGGTGATATCCTTCGCTTCCTGGAGCGCCTCCCCCGGCACGTCGACGACGCCGGCCTGGCCGTCGAACGCCTCTTCATCGAAGGCCCCGTCCTGGATCCCGACGACCCGCGCACCGGCCTGCTCGTCGGACTCCTCCACGACGCCGGCGCCGGCCGCTTCGGCTTCAAGATCCGCACCGGCGGCCTCCACGTCGACGACTTCCCCGCTCCCGACGCCCTCGCCGAGGCCATCGTCGCCTGCCGCGACGCCGGCGTGCCATTAAAAGCTACCGCCGGCCTCCACCACCCCGTCCGCAGCCATCGTGCCGAGGTGGGCGGCGCGATGCACGGCTTCCTGAACGTCTTCGGCGCCGGCGTCCTCGCCCACGCCCGCGGCCTCGACCGAGAAACCCTCGCCGCCCTCCTCTCCGACACCGACCCCACCCATTTCACCCTGTCCGACGCCGGCTTCGCCTGGTCCGGCTACCACGCCACCCCCACCGAAATCACCCACGCCCGGTCGTTCGCCACCTCCTTCGGCAGCTGCAGCTTCGACGAGCCGCGCGAGGAACTGGCGGGATTGGGTCTTTAACCTTTCCACGCTCAACCATACCCTCCTCACTCGAGGAGGGTCGCCGCCGGCTCGCCGGTGGCGGGGTGGTGCCCGGAGATGGCACAACTTCCTCCCTTGTTACTCCGAACGTACGAGCCTGCCCCGTACCGCATACGGAGAGGGACCTCCCGAATCACAGCGGAAACCTCCCCGCCACGTCATCCTGGACTCGATCCAGGACCCAAAACCGAATGCCGACACCCCGGAGACGCCCCACTCCCCACATTGTCACCCCGAGCGTAGCCGAGGGGCCTCCCGAATCACAGCGGAAACCTCCCCGCCACGTCATCCTGGACTCGATCCAGGACCCAAAACCGAATGCCGACACCCCGGAGACGCCCCACCGGGGCGTCTCTACAAAAAGCGCCATCCCCGGCCCCTGAACGCCCCGGCATTTGCGTTCAGACCCGGAGGGTTTCTAAAACACTCCGGGGCTCTTCCGGTGGGACTCGCTATCCCGGGCACTCGGTCGCCTCGGCGGGCCTTTGCCCGCACCGGGGAGGTCGGCGTGGTGGGGGAGGTAGAGACGCCAGGTATGGCGTCTCTACGGGGCCACCCTGCCATCTTGTATGGACACCCATGGCGTGTCCCTGCCAATCCTTCCACCTCTCTCGGGAACGCCCCTGCACAACTTGTCCGGCCGGCCGCCAAAATGGCGTAATTGCGCCCACTGGCACACGGGTTGTTCGACAACGCTCATCAACCACTACCCTCCACCAACCTTTCGAGGTACAGCCATGTCTAACATGACACGCTTTTTCCCGAGCAACGACCTGAGCCGCATGCAGCGCGAATTCGACCGGCTCTTTAACGACTTCTTCCCGGCCACCACGCCGGCCGAAGGCAACGGCAAGCGGTCCTGGATTCCCTCGGTCGATCTCTCCGAGACGAAGGATGCCTACAAGGTCCACCTGGACGCCCCGGGCATCGCGAAGGAAGACATCACGATCAACTACCACGACGGCGTCCTCACCGTGAGCGGCGAACGCAAGTCGGAGGAAAAGACGGAGGAAACGAACTACGTCCGCCTCGAACGGAGCTTCGGCAGCTTCTACCGCAGCTTCAACCTCCCCACCGCCGTCAAGGCCGACGCCATCAAGGCCAACTACAAGGACGGTGTGCTGGACATCGAAGTCCCGAAAAAGGAGGAGGTGAAGCCAATTCGGGTGAAGGTGGGCTAAACGGCTCCATTCCCGCCGGCGGAGCCGTCCAGCGGCAACGCGAGCGTGAACACGCTGCCCTCTCCGGGCGTGCTGCGGACCGTCAGGGTTCCGCCGTGCGCCCGGGCGATGGCAGAGCTGATGGGCAGACCGA
Source organism: Rhodothermales bacterium (assembly GCA_034439735.1). Taxonomy (NCBI): domain Bacteria; kingdom Pseudomonadati; phylum Rhodothermota; class Rhodothermia; order Rhodothermales; species Rhodothermales bacterium. The sequence continues at coordinate 18,773 of JAWXAX010000090.1, forward strand.
GACCGGTTCCGAGCCGGCGGGTCCGCGCTCCCGTTCCGGTGTAATACCGGTCGAAGATGTGCTCGAGCACCTCCGGCGTCATCCCGCAGCCGGTATCCCGCACTTCGATCAACGCGTGGCCGTGATCCACCCGCGCGCCCAATTCCATCTTCCCACCCGGCTCGGTGTGGTGCATGGCGTTGGAGAGCAGGTTGTCCAGCACCCGCAGCAACCGCACGCCGTCGCCCTCGATCATCGGGAGGGACGGAGAGACATCGAGCAAAAACTCGATCTCGGCCTTTTGCAGCGCACGGCGGTGCGAGTTCGCGGCGTCGGATAGCAACTCGCCCAGGGGAATCGGCTCTTTGCGCAGCGGGGCGTTGGCACTGTCGAGCAGGCTGAGTTCAAACAGATCTCCCACCAGCTGCTGGAGGTACTTGCCCTGCCGCTCGGCGACATCGAGCGCGCCAGTCGCGGCGTCTTTGTTCGCCTCTTCCATGTAGCGACGCGTCTCCTCGAGGTAGCCGAGCAGCGCGGCGAGCGGCGTCCGGAGATCGTGCCCGAAGTTGGCGATCATCTGCCGGCGCAACATGTCGGTCGCCCGCAGGGCCTCGACACTGTCCTCCACCTGGTTGGCCATCTGGTTGATGACCGACGCCAGGCGTCCAAACTCGTCCTCCTTACGCAGCGCGATACGCGCGCTGTAGTCGCCGGCGCCGAAGCGCTCGACTTGTTGCATCACGTCCCGCAGTGGCTTCACAATCAGCCAGGTGAACACGGCCCCGAAGATGAGCGCCGTAAACACCGACAGGGTGATGATGATGAGGAAGGCGGAGACGTAGGCCGAATTCGTGTCGGCCAGTTCGCGGCGGATGGAGTTGGTGAGCGGTTGGACGAGCAGGCCGCCGACGAGGCGGTCGCTGGCGTCGTAAATGGGCGCCATGGCCCAGGTGGTCTCCCCCGACAGGCTCATCTGGTCCAGGCGGACGTGCACGCGGCTCCGTTCGAGGCGCTGCCGGATGTGGTCCGGCGCGGTGACGATCAGCGGGCCGGCCTCGAGGCGTCCCTTGAACACGGCCGGGTTCGGCTGGATCGTGTGGAGCACCTGGCCGTCTTCGTCCAGCAGCGAGATGGGATCGGGGAAGCGGGAAGCGAGGTCGAGGAGCAGCGCTTCGGGCAGGGGGTCCTGCAACGAGCGCACCTTTTCCGGCGAAGAGCCCGGCGGAAAGGCGCGTCGTTCTACCTCGCCGGCCAGGTCGTCCAGACGCACACGGATCGTCTTTTCGACCAGGTTCAGGCTGCGGTCATACGCAAAGTAGGCGCTCAGGGCCACGGCCAGCAGGCCGGTAGCCACCTGAACACCCACCAGGATGCCCGCAACCTTCCAGAAAGCAGAACGCGACAGACTGAACCACGGTGCGGGTTCGATGTCGTGCTCTTCGTGGATCATGCCTCGATTTCAGCCTGGAATTTGTACCCGACACCCCAGACGGTTCGGATGAACCGCGGGTTGCCTGGGTCGTCTTCGATTTTAGCTCGGAGGCGCTGGACGTGGGAATCGACCGTTCGGTCGTACCCTTCATATTGGATCTCCCACACCTTCCCCAGGAGCTGCGTCCGGGTGAAGGGGCGATCGGCATTGCGGCAGAGGAACAGCAGGAGGTCGAACTCGCGCACCGTCAGCCGGATCAGTTCGCCGTGGAGGCGGACCTCGCGGCGGATCGGGTCGATGTGCAGATCGTCGAACACGAGGATCGACTCTTCGTCCTCCCCGTCGCCGGCCGGTTTCTGCTCGGCCGTCAGCCGGAGCCGACGCAGCGCCGCGCGCACGCGCGCCACCAGCTCCTGGAGGCTGAACGGCTTCGTCACGTAGTCGTCCGCCCCCACCTCGAGGCCCACCACACGGTCCAATTCATCGGCCCGCGCCGTGAGCATGATGATGTACAGGAGCGGATGGCTGGAACGGAGCCGGCGACAGACCTCCAGGCCATCCATTTCGGGGAGCATCACATCGAGCAGCACCAGGTCCGGCGCTTGCTCTTCGACACGGGCCAAGGCTTCCACGCCCGTGGCGGCCGTCCGCACGTTGTAACCGGATTCACGGAGCCTACCTTCCACCAACGAACGCAACTCGGCGTCATCCTCAACCACTAAGATTCGGGGTTCTTGCATATACTGGGCTGATCAAAACTAGTCTAGACGTGGTGCGCGGGCACGAATTCATGCGGCGAGCGCCCTGAACATTGCGCAAGAAGCGTAAACTACGCAAATCGTGTGCGGTTCATCGCCCGGGGGCCGAGGCTGTATTTCCAATATAAATGATGTCGATCCATCACTCATCTACTCCGCAAAAAACCAAATAACCGTGATAGATCCGTGACACCTCTTGCGGGCATATTATGGTATCATGAAGTGCATTTTACTGCAATCATTACCCGTATATGATGAAACGCCTCTCTTTTGTGATGGGCTTGTTTCTCGTCCTGTGGATTACCCCTCCAGCAAGGACGCAAGAAACCCGCACAGGCCCTACGGTAGCCGAGGCGAATCCACCTTCTCGCACGGAAGCGCGCGTATTGTACCAGGCATGGCGCTCCTTGCAACGACAAAACAGCCGCACCATACAGCGCATCAGCGTTAAGGAGCGACTCGATTCGCGATTCGATGGCCCGACCGGATCGTGGAGTACGTCGGTGGACCTTAGCCTCCTAGGCTACCCCGATCAGCCCGGTTGGCAGATCGATATCTTGAGTTTTATGAGTGACGGCCGGCCCGTTTCGGAACCGGAGTCCGATGCGCTTCTCACCGAGTGGGAAGGGCTGCTGGGCGAGCCGTTTGCCTCGCTCATCCAGGATCCGGCCCTGCCGATGGACCTCCTCGAATACATGAAACCCGCCGGCTCCGTGCAGGAAGAACTGCTGGACGAGGCGGTTCACTACCGTATTGAAATGGTGCCGATCAACGGCGGCACGCTCTACCAGCGCATTACGATGTGGGTCGATAAATCCGGCCGGCTCACCCGCACCCGCTCCTCATCCGTCAACCGCCGCGCGGAATTGACCACCGTCACCCACTACCGCCGCGAAAACGGCGTGGACCTACCCGCCAGCCGCACCTTCCAGGGACATGTCCAGTCCCGCCGGCGCTCCCGCGTCTCTACGCTCTTCTTCAGTATCGAGGCCGATTACGAGATGTTTGCGTTCGAAGAGACGCCTGACGCCGAAGGCTGATCCACCTACGTTTGGGATCCACACGCAGCCCTCGCAGGTTCTCGCTCGACCCTACCGCGCCTACCTCTTCCTCGGCTCGCCGGATACTCTGGATGCCCTGGCTGCTCTGGCGCCCGAGCCCCTCCTATGGCCGATCGTCCGTTCCACGTGCTTGTCGCGCACCTCCGCTCCCGCCTCACGCGCCCACTGCCCGGCGCCGGTGCCCACCTGACGATGGCGCCAGCGTACCGTAGCCAGCCGGATAAACTCAGCATCGAAGGAAAACCCTGCCGCAGCGCCGGCGTCCTCGCGCTCCTCTTCCCCGACGGCGACCACACGGCCATCCTTCTCACCGAACGCCGGCACGACCTCAACCGCCACGCCGGCCAGATCTCGTTCCCCGGCGGCAGCAGCGAACCGGACGAACCCCTCCACCAGACGGCCCTCCGCGAAACACACGAGGAAATCGGCCTCCCACCCCACGCCATCGAACTGCTCGGCGCCCTCTCTCCGCTCTATATCCAGGTCTCGAATTTCTGCGTCTACCCCTTTGTCGGCGTTCTGGAGACGCCCCCCAAAAACCTGGTCCTCCAACCCTCCGAGGTGACGCTCATCCATACCCTCCGCCTTGCCGATCTCCGCCTCCCCGCGACCCGATCCTATGAACCCCGGCTGGTGTACGGACAGACGGTGGACGTCCCGGTATTCGCCGTCAACGGCCTCTCCATCTGGGGCGCCACGGCGATGATGCTCGCGGAGTTGCTCGCTGTCTGCGGGGATGGGTAGGCTGGGGGGGGGTGACGACGCTCCTCCTTCCCATACTCCGTCAACCCGCCTCCTTCAGCCGCCTATAAATCGCCCCCAACCCCTGCCGGCGACGCATACCCAACGCCACGGCCAGGCCCAGGACGCCGAGCAGATCCTCGGGGGCGTCGCGTACTTCCTGGCAATCGGCCCCGTCAAACGTCTCGATCAACATCGACACAAAACCGCGGGCGACCGGGGCCTCGGCCGGCACGTCAGCATGGATCCGCACACACCCCTCGGCGCAGAACGCCACAAAAAATACCGGCGCCTGGCACTCGAGCACGAGGTGCAGGCCGGCGTCGCGGGCCGCCGCCCAGGTTGGATCCAGCGGCGGCAGCCGGCCGGCGTAGTCGGTCAGTACCTCGAGCCGCTCGGCCGCGTCGAGGCCGGCGAATAACGCGGTAAGGGCCTGGAGACGGCTCGCATCGCCCATCGTACCTTATGGGGTCTGGTTCGGGACGATGTTGACAACAAACGAGGAACGGGCGTAACTCCCGAACACCCCCGTGCCGCCATCAACCCGCTCGATTACATTCGGAATCTCCCCGGGCGACAGCGACGACCCTACCTGCTGGACGGACTGGGTCCGGATGAAGTCGTACAGATTATCGTCCAACGCACTGGCGGTCAGCCGATTCTCCCCATAAAAAGCCACGGCGATCCACGGCAACTTGATGGTCAACGTGCCATCCGGATTGGCGACGTAGTTGGCTTCGTTGATCAAGGGCGAATTGGTGATGCGCAGGCCGGCGACATCGTCCTCGTCGTCGCCGGCGACATCGCGATAAAAGGGCGTCAAAAACTCGGCATTGGGCTGAAGCGACTCTGTCGAGAAGATGTAGATGCTCTGCCGGCCGGCATACACGCTGCGCGTCACATCCAGCTCGAGCTGGCTAGCGCCCTGATACACGATGGTGTCCGCATTCGCACTCACGAGTTCGAAAGCGCCCGGCACAAGCGTCTCCGCCGTCACCGCCTGGGCCTCTCCCTGGACCTGGATCTCGAGCCGGTAGGTTCGTTCCGGCAGTACGTTGTCTACCGACGAGGGCAGATACACACCGGGCTCCTGGTTCAGGGCGGAGTAATCGTACACGACATCTATCGAACCATCCGCCGCCAGCAGCAGGATCCGCACCGTAGCGTTTCCGATGGCGTTTTCCTCAAACACATACACCTCGTCCACGTCCGTGCTACGGCTCACGCGGACTTCCGGCATACGCTCGCCGACGAGGAGGTAGGACTCGACGACAACTTCGGGGATGTGGTCGGACGGCGACGTGCTGTCGCAGCCGGCCAGCAACACCAGCGCCACCATCATTACTCCGGTTACGCGGCTAGAAACGAATGCTGAAGGAGACATTGGGAATGGGTACGGGAATCTGGGGAATTTCATTTCGGGTGACGGTATTGTCGTCTTCGAATTCAAAGAAGTAGAACCAGATATTCCGGCGGTTATAGACGTTGATGAGCTGGAGTTGGAGCTCCGACTCGGCGAAGCGGAAGAACTTCCCCTTTCGCGCAAAACCTACGTCCAGCCGGTGATACATCGGCAGCCGGGCGTCGTTAAACGGACTGATGAGCACGTCCACGCTGCCGCTGGTGAACGGGTCGTCCACCAGCCGGTACTGGCTCGCCGGCTCGGTATAGGCCTGGCCCGAGGCGAGGTTAAAGACGCTCGTGAGGCTCCACTTCCGGGACAGGCTGTAATTGCCCACGATGTTCACCTCGTGCCGGCGGTCGTACTTCGGTGGGTAATAATCGAAGTTGTTGATGTCCGGGAAACGCCGCTTTGTCAGGCCGATCGTATACCCGATAAACCCGTTCAACCGGCCTTTTGGCTTCTGGAGCAGCAGCTCGGTGCCATAGGCAAAGCCCTCGCCGAACGTAAATAGATCCGAATACGCCAGGCCGGCCGCGTCCGGGAGGAACGGATCGAGCTGGAAGAGCTGGCGCATGGTACGGTAATAGACCTCGACATCGGCCTGGAGGTCTGCCCCGATGTTGGTCTTGAGCCCGGCCACGAACTGGTCGCCGTACGCCGGCTCCACGCCGTCGTCGGTCGTGAGCCAGAGGTCGAAGCCCGAAAAAAGCTCGCTGGAGATCAGCGTCAGGAACTGGTAGTACCGTCCGTACCCCAACTGTAGCCGGATATTTTCGTCGGGCCGATGCTCGGCCGAGAGACGAGGCTCGAGCCGGAAATAGCGGCCCTGATCGAAGTAGTTGGCCCGCAGGCCGGCCTGAATCTGCCAGTCGGGTTTCGGGCGGAAGATCTCCTGGGCGTACACGGAGAGATACGGGGATTGGATGCGCTCCTCGAGCCCGACAACATCGTCGAACGTGTCGCGCAGCCGGAGGGTGAACATCCCGCTCCAGAAGCCCACTTCGAATTGATGGCGCTCGTTCGGGATGTACTCGAAGTCGCCCTTCGCCGACAGGTCGTATACGTTGTTCGTACGGCTGGATTCGCTGCCGGCGATGCTAAACAGCGGCCGGTTGAAGTACCGCGAATAGGTGAGGGTGAAGTTGGAGAACAGCTTCTGGTTAAACAGATGCGTCCAGTTCGTGCTCAGCGTCCGATTACCGTACGCCAGTTTGATGCGGGCGTCGTCGACAAACGGCAGGTCCAGCTCGTCGGTGCCGCCGTAAAAGGCGACCGACAGCCGGTCGTTTTCGCCGGCGTCGAAGTTCAGTTTCCCGTTGACGTCGATGAAGTAGAATCCATCGGGAATCCCGTCGACATCCGCCTTGCGCAACGCGCCGAGGAGCGGCTCCAGCGTGGAGCGCCGAACGGCCAGCATCCACGATCCCTTCTTGTAGGGTCCCTCCAGAATTGCCCGGCTCGCGAGCAGGCCCAGGCTCAGGCCGCCTTGGGTTTTCAGGCGGTTGCCGTCTTTGTTGTAGATATCGACCACCGACCCGAGCCGGCCGCCGTACTCCGCGGGGTATCCGCCCTTGTAGAGGCGCACATCCTTGATCGCGTCCGGGTTGAAGGTGGAGAAAAAGCCAAAAAAGTGGGTCGGATTGTAGACGGTCGTCCGGTCCAGCAAGATGAGCGTCTGATCCGGGCTCCCGCCGCGGATGTAAAGGCCGCTGGAATAGTCCGATGCCGCCTTCACCCCCGGTAGCAGCTGCAATGAGCGGAATACATCCGGCTCCAGGATGGTCGGCACCTGGCGGACGATCTCGGTCGTCATCTGGGTCACGCCGATCCGCCGGATCTCCTCCTCCAATTCTTTCTCCGCCGTCACGGTGACGCCTTCGAGCATCACACTCTCTGGGGACAGTTCGATATCCAGCCGGCGCGCCTGCCCCGGCTGGAGCGTGACGGGGATGCGGAGCGGCTGATAGCCGATGTAGGTACCGATGACGATATAATCGCCGGCGGGCAACCCGTTCATGGCATAATAGCCGCTGTTGTTCGTCGCGGCCCCATAATCGGTGTCGAGCAGGACGACGTTGGCCAGCAGCAGCGTCTCACCGGAGGTGGCATCCTTGACGAATCCGCTGATCGACGCTGTATTTTGACCCAAAGCGGGGACTGCGAGAAGCGAAACCAGGAAGAGAAAAACAAACGATCTATACGTCATGAATACAGATTGGCAGATGGAATGCCTGGCGCGAACGGCCGGACTGCGCCGGGTACGAGCCCGCGCTCGCGAGGTTTCGGCTCGATTAGCCGACACGCATTAAGAAACGATTAGCCTTTTGACAGGACTACACGGCATCGTTGAAGGATGCCCAGGGGCGGGTCAAGAAAGATCAGCGGTAGAGGATTTCAACGCGGGTCTGGGCCGATTTTCGGGCCCGATGCAACGCGATATGGGTAGCCGCCTGCTCGGCCAGGCCCTTGAAGGCGCGCGCCGACGGCCCCTCCTCATCGGCTATGACGATCGGCACGCCGGCGTCACCGCTCTCTCGCAGCTTCTGCTCGATCGGCACTTCGCCCAGGAACGGCACGTCGAGCGTTTCGGCCAGCCGGCGGGCGCCACCCTGGCCAAAGAGATAGTACTTCCGATCCGGCAGGTCCGGCGGCGTGAAATACGCCATGTTCTCCACAATGCCCAGCACAGGGACGTGTACGTTCTGGAACATGGAGACCCCCCGCTTCGCATCGGCGAGGGCGACATCCTGCGGCGTGGAGACGATGATCGCGCCGGTCAAGTCGAGCGTCTGGACGATGGTCAGCTGGATGTCGCCGGTGCCCGGCGGCAGGTCCAATATGAGGTAATCGAGATCCCCCCACGCGGCGTCGGCCAGGAACTGGCGCACGGCACCGGATACCATCGGACCCCGCCAGATTACGGCCTGATCGGTGTCCGCCAATAACCCCATCGAGAGGAGCCGCACGCCGTAGCGTTCGATCGGGACAATCTTGCGGTCCGCGTTCACGCGGGGTTTTTCATGCTGGATGCCGAACATCGTCGGGATCGACGGACCGTAAATGTCGGTGTCGACGAGCCCCACGGCGAAGCCTTGCTTCGCGAGGGATGCCGCCAGGTTCACGGCCACCGTGCTTTTCCCCACGCCTCCCTTGCCCGACGCCACGGCGATCGTACTCGTCCGCCCGAATTCAACCCGCCCCGGCCGGCCCGCATCCGCCGGCGTTCCGCCCATTCCGAGCGAGATCATCTCATGATCCAGGGCCACGGCCACGTCCACGCCGGCGCCCAACTCGCGCGTGAGGGCGTCGGTCGCCAGCCGGACGGCCTGGGCCCCGAATGTGTTGCCGGGGTCGGACAATACCAGCGTCAGCGAAACGCGATTTTCGCCCAACTGAAGGTCTCGGACGCGGTCGTTGCGCACCAGGTCGAGCCCGTTCGAGGGGTCGATGACCGTTCGTAAGGCACGGAGGATTGATGCGGGGTTGGGCGCCATCTCGATAGCTCTGGAGGCTCGTTTAAGTCGTGGTGGAAGAGGTGCACCTGAGCGCCGAGTGGGACCTAGGCCCGTGGGCTTTGTTCCGTCTTACACGCCGGCGAGGCCCCGCCAGTGACGCAACGCCAGCCCGTGGCGGAGGCCGCGGTGCGCCGCCCGTATCGTGGGCGTTCCTGAGAGCCGCATCACGGTTTCGAGGATGAGCAGGCCGGCCGGAAACACATCCGCCCGCCCGTTCATAACGGCCGGATTGATGGCCAGCACTTCCTCGAACGAATGGGCCATCAACCGGGTGCGCCAGCGCTCGACGTCCTCAAGACGCAGCACCGGACGCGGGTCCGGTAGATCCTCCCAGCGGCTAACGCCCTGCGCGATCAGGGCGAGCGAGGTCGTGGTGCCGGATGCGCCGAGCAGTAGCGTGTCTTCGGGGACAGTCAGATCGGCCGTAGCCAGGGTTTGCCGCACCCACGCGGCCGCGGCGTCGATCTCGGCCGGCGCCGGCGGTTGAGAGGTAAAGAAACGCTCGGTCAGGCGGACGCCCCCCAGGTCGAAGCTGACGGCGTCGTGGACGCGCCACACGCCGGCGGCGGCATCCCAGGCGCCGACCACCCGCTCCGTCGATCCCCCACCGATGTCGAGCGTAGCGACCAACCCGGGCCGAGGAGGCAGGTCTGAGAGTGCGCCGTTAAAACTCCACAACGCCTCCTCCTCGCCGCTAAGAATCTCGTAGCTCAGCCCGGTCTCGTCCCGGACGAAGTCGACCAGTTCCTGACTGTTCTTCGCATCCCGGGAAGCGCTCGTCGCGGCGACGATGATGGTTGATGCGCCCCATCGGGCCGCGGTGGTTTTGTACGCGAGTAGGGCTTCACGAAGCCGGGTCATAGCCTCGGGCTGGATCCGGCGGTGTTCGTCGACACCGGCGCCAAGGCGGACAAAGCGATCCTCGGTGGCGCAGACCCTGAGGCCGTCGCCCGTGCGTTCGGCTACCAGCAACAACGCGGTGTTGGTGCCTACATCGATCGTCGCGACGCGATCCGGTGTGCCCGTAGCCGGAAAAGTCGACATCATGCCGGGCTCAACGTAAGATGCACGGCCCACCAGGCGTTTTCACGCGCTTCGTGTACGAGCGAAAACCCGTTACGCTCGGCTTCGGCGAGCATCTCCTCCCGATCGACCACCAGCAGGCCGGCCAGCGCCAGCGCTCCGCCGGGCCGTAGCTTACGAGCCAGGTGCGGCAGATACTCGATCAGCACGCTTTTGTGGATATTGGCAAGGATCGCGTCGAACCAGGCATCCGAGATCACATCCAATTCGCCGATACGAACCTCCACCTCCCCACCCGCCGCATTGGCCGCCACATTCTCGCGGGCATTGTCCAGAATCCAGGGGTCGTTATCAAACGCGACCACCCGCGCGGCGCCGAGTTTCTGGGCGGCGATGGCGAGGATGCCCGTGCCGGTGCCGGCGTCTAGCACCTGCATGCCGGGGGCGACGATCCCGGGGGCCAGGCCCAGCATGAGACGCGTGCTTTCGTGGTGCCCGGTGCCAAAGCTCATCTTGGGGTCGATCACCAACTCGATCGGGTGCGCCTCGGACGCCATCGGCGGGTGCCAGCTGGCGCGGACGACAAACGGGCCGGCGGCCACGGGTTCGATCGACGCCTCCCAGGGGGCATTCCAATCCTGCATCGGGATGCGCCGCTCTTCACCGGGACGAGGAAGGCCGGCATCGTCCAGACCGGCGAAAAGCGCCGCCCGACGGGCCTCGTCCCACGCCAAAGCCGGCACGTAAGCGTTGAAGCGATCATCCTCCTGCAAAAAAGCGACAAAACCGCGCGCGTCCAGTTCGGCGATCAACACCTCCTGCTCGTCAGGCGCGGCGATAAACGTCAGCTCGACCGTATCGCCGGACGAGGTGTCTACATGGGGAGCGGTAGTCAAAAGCGGTCAGGGGGTTTCATGGATGCGGCTGATCACGAGGCCCCAGGCCTCGGGGTGGGTCGGCGGGTCGTTGTCAAAATCGCCAAAGGCGTGGGTGCCGTCCGTTTCGTACCGAGCGAGATACCGACCGGCTTCGAGGACGATTCCACCTTCGAACATGCGGTTGGCATTCCCGCCGCCGGCGTGGGTGGTGTTGTCGCGGCTCATGCTCCACACCACGGTTTGGTCCTCCTCTCGAAGGATCTGTCCGTAGTCGTACAACCCGCCGCTCAGCGAGATTTCGCCCATGGCGCGGATGTGGAGCACGGTCTTGCCGGAGAGCTCGAACGCCATTTCTCGGGTTTCGTTGCTTCCGACCGATGACAACGAGATCAGCACATTACCCGGCAACGGCTGGAAAGCCGCGATCGCCGGCATCGGCGGCATGGGTGGCAGGGCCGGCTCGGGCGTGACCTCGACCGCGACTTCTGCGTCCGGATTCAGGTCGAATGTGCCCTGAGGGGTGAAGGGCGGAGGGGTATCGGCGTGGAATCCAAAGAGGGAAATTCCCCACCGATCAGAATGGCGGGCACGATCCCGACGCCAGTCACCGTGGGCGTGGGCGTAGTCCGATACGTAGTACAACGCATAGCCGCCCGGCGCCAGCCGAAGGACGTCGAATTGCTCTCGATTGTCGTCGCTCCCGCCGGCATGCTGGCTGACGTCATACGTCATTTCCCACAGGCTTTGGGAGGGATCGGGACTGACATCTCTATTTGTCAGCGCGCCCATCCGATTGGCCGGCACGCGTTCGATCCAGCCGTAGTCGAAGCGGTCGTGCTCGGTCAGTTCACCCATGCCGTAGACCATAAACACAGACGGTGCGTCGACCGTGAAGTAGGATACTTTAAACGCATCGTTGCCCACGCGGTCCATGGCGACGAGCGGCACGCTATCGGTCCAGGGGTCGATCGTCTGGAGGGCGGCGCGTTGCTCCGGGTGTGTGATCGAGAGGGACATGCCCCAGCTCTCGGGATCGAAGGGAGGATTCGCGAGCCATTCCGCATAGGCGTGGGTCTGATCGGTATGGTACACCGCCCGGTAGATCCCCGCGGGCAAAACGATCGCCTCGGTGACGGTCCGGTTCTCGGGAGCGCCGCCGGCGGGACGGGTGCCGTCGGCCGACATCTGCCACACCTTCAGGCCGGTCCCTACATCCTCGATCCACCCGGTATCGTTGGCTTCGCTGGTGATCTCCCCGGTGGCCCGGATGCCCATCGAAACGGCCTCCTTGAGGCGAAACAGGGTATAGCGGGTCTCGGCATTACCCACAGCCGTGGCGGCCCAGAGGAGGTTATCCGACGAGAAGGCCGGGTCGTCCGCGGGATGGTCCGCCGTGGCGCCTTTGCCAGCGTCGTCCGTGGCGTCGATGACCACCTGCCAGCGCCGGGCATCGTCCTGCCAGCGCTGCCGTGTCAGGAGGCGATCGAAGAGCGTATTCGACGGCTGGCCGAGGCTGGAGCCTGAAAGAAAGCCGCCGTAAGACGCGAAATAGACCCCATATTCCCCGGCGGGGAGGACAAGCGAGTCGTCGCTCTGCGCCAGCAGCCCGCGGCCGGCCACCGTATTCGTGCCGGGGTCCATTTTCCAGACAGGCTCCCGCGAGGCGCGGTCCAGAATCCAGGCGTAGGCGGCCAACTGTCGCGTCTCGCCGGCGCGGTGATCGTAGGCGCCGACCGCGTGTATGGAGAGGCGAGTCCGCGTGGCGAGCGAAAATGACTCCTCGTGGAGTTCATGGGCGCCGAGGTCGTCCATGACTACGAGACCATCGGGCGAAGGTGGCCCCAAAATGACGCGCACGAGCAGTACTACAGTGATGCCGGCGAGTGCCATCAACTGCCAACGAACGACTTTATTCTTTTCCATGAGCGCTTTGGGGATCCGGCCGAGTGTGAAGCATGCCCTTGCTACGAGCCGACTGGCTGGAAGTTACCGCCGGCCGGGTTTTTCGCGGGCCCTCGGAGGGATGCGAAAGTCCCTCTCCTGATGTAGCTTGAAGCGTGACCGGTTCCGCATCAGGTGTAACAAATCACATGCTGGGCAGTAGGAGGAAGGGTTCGAAAACTCGCCTATGGCCCGCGCTCCGATCTTCGCCTCCAGGCGCCTCACATGCCCGTTCAATTCCTAGCCAAAGCAGTAGACAGTACGCGCTGGTCGAAATTGGACTCGCGGGCTGGGCGTACTGCGCTGCTGATCGTGGCGGCCGGCAGTGTTGTGCTGGGCTTCATCTACCATGTCATGGCCATGAGGGCCGGGGCGCCACCGACCTTCTTCGTGTCGGTGCTCTACAATGTGATGGTGATCGTCGGCTATGCCTCGATCGGGCTCCTCCTGGCCTTCCGCTTCCAGCGCAGAACCACCTCGCCGGCGCGGGTATTTTGGACGATCCTCTTTTTCGGGCTGATTTTTATTGCCATCGCCAGCTACATCACCTCCATCGGCCGCGAAGTCGACGAGGTCTTGCTGGACCTTTATGAGGCGGAGGGTGAATTCGACTACTACACCGGCGTGCCGCGTGTGTTTGTCACGGTCATCAAGATCAACCTGCTGAGTCTCCTGGGGTCGATCTTCGCCTTTTACGTGCTGATCCGCATCGGCAGCCTCGTGTTGTTTAAGCGGACAAAGCTCAGCCAGCGCAACTGGCAGATCATGATGGCGCTGTTCGGCCTTTCGGCGGCGACGGCATTCATGAAATCGCCCCAGTCGGATCCCGACATCTACCAGCTGGTCGCCCTCATCCCCGCCATCGGATTTATGATGGTCAACTCGTTTCGGGCCTCCTGGATCGTATACATGACGTTCCAGGAGAAAATGATCAGCATCGGGTTATCGATGCTGCTGCTGCTGTTCCTGTTGATCGGGTTGGGCATCACGTCCATCGCCAATCCGTTGCCGTTCCTTTCGGACCTTCGGGTCTACGTGCTCTACTACAACTACGTCCTGTACCTCTTCGTAATGCTCGTTCTGGGTTTCGGGGTGATGTACACGACGGCGTCGTTGTTGCTGCTCCTCTTCCATCTCCCTACCACGGGCGATTTCCAACGGCGCACCCACGAACGCGTGGTCATGCAGTCCCTGACCAATCTGGTCTCGCAGGCGTTCGACCCCGAGAAGCTGTACACCACCGTAGCCTCGTCACCGGTCGAAGCCGGCACAGCGGATACCGGCTGGCTGGCCATAGCCGATCCCAAATCAGGGTCGCTCCAACCGGACATTGTAGCGTCGGCGAACATCACCCCGAATCGGGTTACCCGGCTGATGGACATCGCGGCGCTCTACGGCGAACTCAGTGCGTCGCGGACTTCGCTCTACCTCGAGCAGGCCTCCACGGACCATCGGTTGAACGTACGACCCGGCGACGGCTTCAGCAGCCTGCTCGCCGTCCCGCTCGTGGCGCGGGAGGAAATGCTGGGGGCGTTGTTCGTTACCAAAGAGGTAGCGCACGGCTTCGAGAAAGACGACATCGAGTCCATCCACATGTTCGCCGCCCAGGCGGCCCTCGCGCTGGATAACGCCCGGCTCTTCAAGGAGCAGATCGAAAAAGAACGCCTCGCGCGAGAATTGGATATCGCGCGCGAGGTACAGCGCAAGCTGCTCCCGCAGTGCCTGCCGCGCTTCAAGGGTCTCAGCGTGTATGCCTCCAACGTCTCGGCCCAACAGGTGGGCGGGGATTATTACGACTTCCTGCAGCTCGATGAACACCGTCTGTGCGTCGTCATCGGCGATGTCTCCGGCAAAGGCGCCTCCGCCGCGTTTTACATGGCGGTGATGCAGGGCATCTTCCAGTCGGTCAGCCGGCTCGCCCCCCGCCCGATCGATTTCCTCCGTCATGCCAACGCCGCCCTTGCGCACTCGCTCGACAAAAACGTATTTATCTCGCTGATTTATGGTATCCTGGACATCCAGCGGGAAGAATTCGTGTTCGCTCGCGCTGGCCATAACCCGCTGGCCACGATCAATTTGCACGGCGAAGCGAAGTATATTCGCCCCGACGGCATCGGGCTGGGGCTCGATCGGGGCGGGCTCTTCGAGCGATCGCTCCAGGAGGTCACCGTGCCGCTCCAACCGGGCGACGCGTTTGTGTTGTACACCGACGGCCTGGTCGAAAGCCGAAATCTCCTGGGCGAGGAGTATGGCTACGACCGCATGCTCGAGGCGATGCGCCGCCACCGAGACGAAGAAGCCGCCGGCCTGCATGATGCCTTGATCACGGACCTACAACAGTTCGTGGGGCCCAAACCCTACGACGACGATATGACGCTCATGGTCTTCAAATGGCATGGGATCGACGTGCCCACCGGCGGCCACGCCTCCAGCCAGCAACGAACGGCGACGCCCCCGGTGTCGCTGCTCGGCGCTAAACCCTGAGCGGGCGTCTACCGCCATCATTTGTTGAAGCAACGATAAGACACCCAAAGCGATGAGCAATTTTTCAGTCGGATTCCGATCCAACACAACTATCGAGGTGCTGGATCTCAATGGAGAACTCGACGCCCATACGGCTTCCGAACTCGAAGCCGCGATCCAGAAATGCAAGAACGAGGCTACGTACCGGATTGTCGTCAACGGCGCCAATCTCCAGTATATCTCGAGCGCCGGCCTCGGCGTGTTCATGGCCTATATTGAAGAACTGCGAGCCAAAGGCGGCGACATCAAGATCGCTGCCCTCCAACCCAAAGTGTATAACGTGTTCGATTTGCTGGGCTTCCCGATGCTGTTCGACATCGTCGATACCGAAGCCGAAGCCATCGCACGCTTTAATCGCACGTAAGCCTGTTTCCTCCCGCCTCCACCCTGCGACCAGCCCACTTATCCATGTAACTTCCGTGGCTCGCTCAACTTACCAACTCTCCATTCCCAGTTCGACGCGCTATCTGGAAAAGGTGCGCCGTTTTGTGGAAACGCACACCGTTGAGGCCGGCTTCTCGCTGGAGTCGGTGGAGCAGTTCAAGGTGGCTGTGGACGAAGCGTGTACAAACGTCATCAAACACGCTTACAGCGGAGACGAAACGCGGGTGCTGGACATCAGCGTCATCCTGGAGGGCAACCAATGCACCATTCGCATCCGCGACGATGGGTATTCCTTCAAGCCATCGGAGTATGCTGAACCCAACATCTTCGAACTCGCCAAAAAACGCCACGCCGGCGGATTCGGCGTCCACATCATGCGCCGGCTGATGGATCGCGTCGAATACGAATACGACGACGGCATCAACGAAGTGCGGCTGATCAAATTCCTGGACAAGAAGTCCGCGCAGAATGGAGCCTGAGAAAGGAAAAAGTGAAAAGGAAAAAGTGAAAAGGAAAAAGGTAAAAGGAAAAAGCGAGAAGTACGGTGTCAGAACAGGCATCGGCATGGTGGATGCAGGCCAGCACTTGCCATTAGCAATCACCTTTTACTTTACCCTTTTACTTTACCCTTTTACCTTTTACCTTCCTACGCCACTCCTTTATACAGCGACACAATCCCCAGCGTCAGCGGGCGGGCGGCGACATCGGTGAAGCCGGCCTGGCGCAACTCTTGCAAGAAGGCTTCGCCGGAGGGGAACGCGGCGATCGAATCCGGCAGGTACTTGTAGGCCCCACTGTCCTTCGATATGGCCCCGCCGATGCGCGGAAGCAAAAACCGGGTATAGAACTGGTAGATCTGCTTCACGGGAAACAGCGTCGGCTGACTGAACTCGAGCACGACGAACGCACTCCCGGGCTTCAGCACGCGGCGGATATCTTTCAGGCCGGCCTTCAGGTCCTCGAAATTACGTACCCCGAAGGCCACCAGCGCCCCATCGAACTGCCGATCGGAAAACGGCAGCCGCTCCGCATCGCCGCGCTGCAGCATGATCTCGTCGGTATACCCCAGCCGGGCGATCTTCTCGCGACCGATACGCAGCATCTCCTCCGAAATATCTACCCCCACGATTTTTTCGGGCTCGATCGAACGCGCCTCGATCGCCAGATCCGCCGTCCCCGTCGCCACGTCCAGGATGCGCCTCGGCTTGTATTCGGCCAGCCAGGCCACCGCCTTCTTACGCCAGGCGCGGTCGATACCGCCACTCAACAGCCGGTTCAACAGATCGTAGCGAGGCGCTATCGCATCGAACATCGCCTCAACGTGTTTCTTCTTACCTTCGACTTCTCCGACGGGCGGGTAGTGTTTCATGGGTCAGGGTCGTGCTCAGCTGATCAACTGCGTGAGCTTGAGCAATTCGTAATCGATGTTTTTCTTGCGGCTCCACACGTTCCGCATGGGGGTGAGTTTCACTTCGTTGTTCACGATCCCGACCATCACATTCGCATGGCCTTCGAGCAGGGCCTCGACGGCATGCGAGCCGAGAAGGCTGGCCAGGACGCGGTCCCGCGCATTCGGCGAACCGCCCCGTTGTGTATGGCCCAGGATGCACACACGCAGATCGATGGCGTCGAACGCCGGATCGGCCTTCAGCATCTCCGCAATACGCGTCGCGCCGCCAAACTCTTCGCCCTCGGCCACGATGACGATGGAGGAACGCATCTGAGCAGACATGAGCGAAAAAATCCGGTCCTTCACGGAGTCCATGTCCGTCAGCGTCTCGGGAATGAGCACCAGTTCCGCCCCGCCGCCGATCGCACAGTTGAGCGCGATGAAACCGGCGTCGCGCCCCATCACCTCGACGATGAAGAGCCGGTCGTGCGCGTCGGCCGTATCCCGGATCCGATCGATGTTCTGGATCGCGGTATTGAGTGCCGTGTCGTACCCGATCGTTTCGTCGGTGCCGAACAAATCGTTGTCGATGGTACCCGGGCATCCTACAGTAGGCACACCGTGTTCTTCAAAAAATAGGGCCGCCCCACGCAGCGTGCCGTCCCCACCGATGCCCACCAGGCCTTCGATGCCGGCCTCACGCAACCGATCCGCGGCCTTTTGCCGGCCCTCCTTCGTCCGAAACGCGTCCGAGCGCGCGCTTTTCAGGATCGTTCCGCCCATCTGGAGGATGTGGGAAACGGAGCGGGCATCCATTTCCACGAAGTCGCCGTCGATCATGCCGGCATACCCCCGCCGGATCCCGAGGACGTCCAGGTCGTGCGCCAGCGCCGTGCGAACGACGGCGCGTAGACAGGCGTTCATCCCCGGCGCATCCCCGCCACTGGTGTAGACACCTATCCGTTTGATCACATCCATAGTCGTAACAAAGCCTGAAATGGGAATCCCGGAGGGGCGTTACAACGGTCTCGCCACCACAATACCGATCTGACGCCGATTGTTTTCCACGTACGATTGAAGATCCGGCGAAACCGTCACCCCGGCGGAGGTCGACGCATGCAGCAGCCCGATGCGCCCGTCGCCAAACGCATACACCAGACCCGTATGCGCGACATCCAGCCCCTCGATATCCGTCGCCAGCGCCACGATGTCGCCCGCCTGCAGCCGCTCGTATACCTCGTGGATACGCTCCTGCGGGATGTACGTCAGGCGCAGCGACTGCAGCCGGCCCTCGATCGTCCGGAGTTCGCCAAACAGGCTGTCGCTGCGGACCAGTTGCGGATAACTCGCCCGGTGTTCGCTCATGAACGTAAGCGATTTCTCGAGCGGAATGCCTCCCAACGACTCGGTGAGGGGCGCGACGATCCGACGCCGTCCGTTGTCCTCAATCCACTCCGAAAAATAGTGGAGCCGGCTACAGTAACCCTCAAGCTGCCCGTCGCGATAGCGTTGCTCGGTGAGGTGGCGGGCGAACGACGCGTAATTATACGCCTCGTCGCGGATCCCACGCGCCATGGCGAGCATGGATTCGACGAAGGTGACGCAATCGAAACCCATGAAGCCTACCACGAGCGTCTCCTCCTCGTTACGATCCAGCGTGCCGGCCTCGTAGGGTGTCTCCACAAGCGTTTCCCCGAGCGCCTGCATGATCTCGCCGATAGGCTTTTCGGATAGTCGATTCGCCCGCGCAAAAGCCATCGCCGTCTCAAACCGGCGCGCCGTCGCGCTATCGGGCGGGGCTATGGCAGCCACCTGAACGACGGGTAACGATGCCCCGGTAACCGGGGCGGACTCCTGCTGGCAGCCGGCGGCCAGGATACCCGGCATCAACACGACAACAAAAACGAAGGAAGGTCGAAGCATGATCATCTAACAGATTTCGGTTGTCCAGGGTCGCGGATGCACGTTCAGCGCGGCTTGAAGCCGCAGATCATATGCGTCGCGCGGGATTTCGACTACACCAAACCGCACGAGATGGGGGGTGGTGAACTGGGTATCCAGCAGCGTATAACCCAGCGCATTGAGCTGTCGGACGAGATGAACCAGCGCGACTTTGGAGGCATCGCGCTCGCGAGAGAACATGGACTCCCCGAAGAAGGCGCCGCCTATGGCCACGCCGTAGAGCCCGCCGACCTGCCGACCATCCAGCCAGCACTCGATACTGTGCGCCTTGCCGCGACGATGCAGGGCGGTGTACGCGGTCACGATCTCTTCCGAAATCCACGTAGCCGGCCGATCGGCGCAGGCGCGCATCACGCCCTCAAAATCGCGATCTGAAACGACTTCGAACCGCTCCTGGCGCACGAGCTTCAGCAGATTCTTCGACGCCCGGAAAGCATCCAACGGCAGCACGGCGCGAGGATCGGGTGCATACCAGTAGATGGCGCCGCCCTCCCGATCGTCCGCCATCGGGAAAACGCCCATGGCGTAGGCGCGCAGCAACAATTCCGGCGTCAGTTCGGTATGCATGGCCCGGCGCGATCGAGTCGGCTTTGTAATGAACAACCCTACGTTTCGGACCGTGCAAAGTTCATCAGGCCTTCCCCCTACGCCGCCAGCCGGCCAACAAACGACGCGTTACCGCGTCCACATCGACGAGGCCACCTTCGACGTTTCGCTGCACGTCCTCACGGCCCGAGTCGGCGATACCACCCACACGGTTTCCCTCGAAGTAGCGCCGGGCGGCTTTTCGCTGATCGTCGACGGCCGCAGCTACCGGGTCCGGGGCGAGGCGGACGCCCGGGGCGTCCTCGACCTGACGGTGGATGGGGTTACCCGAACCGCGACGGCAAAAAACGAACGCGCCCTGCTGCTTGAACAATACGGCGGCAGCGACACGTCGAAAGCCAGCGAGCTGGAAGTCCGCGCCCCGATGCCAGGTCTCGTCGTCAAGATTCTCGTGGAAGCCGGCGCCGCCGTCAAGCGCGGCCAGGGCCTGGTGATCCTGGAAGCGATGAAGATGGAAAACGAACTCCGTGCGCCACAGGATGGGGCGATCCATCGGATCCTCGTTGCCAGCGGCGTGGCGGTGCAGAAGAATCAGATCCTGATCGAGCTGGTCTGAAACGAACCTGCGCTCAGTCGGCCCGGCGCGCTGTGTACACTCCGCCCCCCATGTGGAAGGTCACCCCGGTCGGTTTTCCCTCGGCATCCAGTTCGAACACAAACTCGCCCCCCGTTTTGTCGAGCGCGAACGTCGTCAGCGAGTGGGGCGTGATGGCAAGCTTGCGCCCGTTGACCTGGGCGTAGAGACGATCCCCATCGCGGCCGACGGCATAGGCATTTCCGCCGGCTACGTACCGCCCGAAGTAACGGGCAAGCACCTCGTCGGGCAGGGCGATGGCGCGGCCCTGATACGGCTCGGTGGCCACGATGGCAGACTCATCGAGCTCTCTAAGCCAGACATTGCGAAATAACACCGGATTTCCGTGATCTTGGAACGCCAACGGCAGGCGCTCGGAGTGGGATGCGTACGGCTTGTTTTCGAGCCATTCCGTGGGCCCCCAGATCTCCACGTTGTCCTGCACCAGCACGTTGTTGTGAAGGACGGTTACCCGCGCCGGGGTGAGCAGCTGTCCATCGGCGGCGAAGCGTGGCCGGCGAAACACGATGTCGTACGTCTGCCATTCACCGGGTGGGCGCGCCACATTCACCAGCGGTGGGTACTGTCCGTAGACGGCGGCGGCCTGCCCGTCCGGGTAGGTGTCATTGCCGTACGAATCGAGCACTTGCACTTCGTACAGGCCCATCAGGAACACCCCGCTATTGCCGCGGCCCTGGCTCTGGCCCATCGCCGGCACCGGCGCCGCCCATTCGACGTGCAGCTGAATATCCCCAAAACCCTGCTTTGTCCGGATATAGCCGGCGCCCGCAACGGACTCCATGTTGCCCCCTTCGATCACCCATTTTGTCGGAGTGCCGTCCGTCGCTTCCCAGTGTTCCATCGAGGAACCATCAAACAACACGACGGCATCGGACGGTGGCGCTACCGGGAGCTGCAGCGCGGGTGGGACGACGACGGCGGGACGAGGCCGTTCAATGTCGTGCGACCGCCACCGGGGTTGTGCGATAGCGGCGGCCGGCGCAAGAAGCAGTACCGTCAAGGCGAGGAAGCGGGAGCAGGAGCCGTGGGAATGACGCATGACCATCGAGGAGTCCGGTGGAAGGTATCGACCCGGCCGGAGGTAGCCGAGCGGGGCGGCAAATTCAGCAAAAAAGCGGTGAGATAAAAGAGGGGGCGCAAAAGTCCTCACCAGGCCCTCAAACCGCCATCTTCAGCGGATAATCGGCTTCGACCTCCCCGTTCGCCATGTCGCGCAGCCGGCGTTTCAGGAGGCGCCGGCGAAATGGGCTGATGTGGTCGATGAAGAGAACGCCGTCCAGATGGTCGTATTCGTGTTGGATGACCCGCGCCAGCAATCCGCCGGCCTCCATCTCTTGATCGACAAAATGCCGGTCCTTGTACCGGATCCGTACCCGCTCTGGCCGGGCGACGTATTCGCGTAAATCCGGGATCGACAGGCAGCCCTCCTCGAACTCGATCAGGTCCTCACTTTCGGCGATTATTTCGGGGTTGATAAATACGAGGGGCCCGATGAGCAACTCCTCCTCGGCCTCCTCGGCCATGGGGGTGAGATCGGCAACAAACAACCGCTGGGAACTCCCCACCTGCGGCGCCGCCAGCCCGATGCCCGATGCGCCATGCATCGTTTCGATCATGTCGTCGATGAGCTGCTGGAGCGCATCCGAGCTTTCACGGATGGGGAGGGCAGGATGGCGGAGTTCGTCCGCGCCGTAGACATAGATGGGAAGGATCATGCGTGTGCACGTCAACTGATCACGAATGGCACATAATACGATGTCGGTCCCAAGGGGTTCGCCCGTCCCGAGCACCTAATCGTCCCCATGTTCCAAATAATCCTGGAGCAGGATCGCAGCGGCGGCGGCATCGATGCGCTCTTTTTGACGACGCCCCTTCCGCCCCACGCCGGCATCGACGAGGGCTTCCACGGCGCGCCGGGAAGTAGACCGTTCGTCGACCTTCAGCACCGGGACCCCGCGCAGGCGTTTGGCGAGGCGGTTGATATATTGCTGAACGCGTTCGGTGGCGGGTCCCTCGTCACCATCCGGCGTGAGCGGCCACCCCACTAACACACAGGCGATGCCCGTGTCGCGGTGGATGTCCTCGATAGCCTTCACCGCATCATCCGGACTGAACGTCCCGTACGGCCGGGCAAAGAGGTGGAGCGGGTCGCTGATGGCAACACCCACCCGTCGTGTGCCGTAATCCACCGCTACGATGCGAGGAGGGTCGTTCGTGTCCATAGCAGGGCGCAGAGGGCTGCCTCAGGGTCGGTTCCGCCCGTTCGACAGGGCCTCCGTTTCGTCCGCGCTCCCGTCCGGAATGGCATACTGGAGCTTCTTCAGCGGCACCTGGAGAATCTTTTTAAGCCGCTTGCTGGGCTTGAAATGGGTCTTTCGCCGGCTCGGAATAAACACCGTCTCGTTGGTTTTGGGGTTGCGCGCTTTTGGCTTGGCTTTGGTGCGTTTGACCTCGAAAACGCCAAAATCGCGTAATTCGATGCGCACTTCAGGATCCGCCTCTACCATCAACTCGGCCAGGGCCTGGATGACGGCACCCACCCATGGCTCGCTCTTGTAAATCGGCTCGTCCATAATATCCGAAACCTTGCGGGCGACGTCTTTCTTGGTGAGCGTCTTGATGCGATCCTCCATGCGAGCGTATCACGTTTGTGGCTAGTTGCATGGAAAGTAATTACTTACGCGAAAGAATGCCAGCAAAAAAACGAAGAGCATTCGTTCGTGTTATTCGGTTACTTCTCAAAACGGTATACCCCGTGGATGCTGGTCACGCGTCGGATCCGCTCCATGAGCCGTTTAAGATGTTCGAGATCGCTGACGCTGAGTACGATCGTACCCGTAAAAACGCCGTCTTCGGTATCGACGGTGATCGAGCGGATATTCGTCTTAAGATTCTTTGAGATCACCGTTGTGATATCACTCAGGATCCCGACGCGGTCCTCCCCGACGACGCGCAGCGCCGCCACGAACTCAACATCCTTCTGCCGGCTCCATTCAACCTGCATGATCCGGTCGGCGTGGTTGATGAGCAGGTAAGGTGAATTCTTGCAGTTGACGCGATGGATTTTGATGCTGCCGTTTTTGCTGAGATAGCCGTAGACTTCATCGCCTGGAATCGGGTTGCAACATCCGGCATATCCGGTGACGATGTCCGTATGGAGTTCGCCATCGATCATCAGGGCGGGTGAACCCGATGACTGGGCGGCATCCAGAAACGAGCTGTACTGGAGCTGGGCCGTCGTATCCTGAACCTCCGGCGTCACCTCCTCCTCGGCCGGCGTCTCGGGTTTCGCCTGGATCTGACGCAGGAGTTCATTCGGATCGAAGAGGCCGGCTCCGATCTCATAAAACATGTGCTGGGGACTGGGAAATTTGAGCCGCGTCGCGTGTCGCTGGAGCTCCCGATCGTCGATCTGGAGATGTGCGCGTTTGATTTTCCGCTTCCAGATCGTCAACCCGGCCTCCACCGTCTGCCGGCGTTGTTCGTTGATCCAGTGGCGAATCCGGCTCCGCGCCTTGTGGGTCACCACAAACTTGATCCAGTCCGCCCGCGGCGTCTGTTTCTTGGAGGTGATGATCTCCAGCTGGTCGCCGCTCGCCAGTTCGTGTGAAAGCGGCACCATCTTGCCGTTCACCTTCGCGCCGATGCAATGGTACCCGACCTCCGTGTGCACCTGGAAGGCGAAGTCGACCGGCGTAGCGCCACGCGGAAGGTTCAGGAGCGACCCTTTCGGCGTAAAAACGTAGATTTCTTCGTCATACAGGTTGAGACGGAACTCCTGGACGAATTCGGTGGCATGCTCGGGCCGAGGGTTTTCGAGCAGGTCGCGCACCCACGATAGCCACTTATCCATGTGGACATCGGCGGTCTCGAAGCCCTCCTTGTATTTCCAGTGGGCCGCGAGGCCGCGTTCGGCCACCTCGTGCATCTCCTGGGTGCGGATTTGCACCTCCACGCGCCGGCCTCGTGGGCCCAGCACGGTCGTGTGCAGGCTCTGGTAACCGTTCGACTTGGGCACCGAGATAAAATCCCGGAAGCGTTCGGGCAGGGGCCGGTACAGGTCTGTGATGATCGAATACACCCGCCAGCAGTCCTCTTTCCCTTTCCGTCCGGTGCTCTTCGTTACGATGCGTATGGCGAAGAGGTCGTAGATCTCATTCAGCGGCTTGCCCTGCTCGCGCATCTTCCGGTAGATAGAGAAGATGCGTTTGGGCCGGCCGTAGATGTCGACATCAAACCCTTCTTTTTGCAGTCGATCGCGTAGGGGTTCGATAAATGAGGCGACGTAGGCCTCGCGCTCCTTCTTTGTGGCGCTCAGACCGCGGGCGATCTCCGAGTACGCCTCTCGTTCAAGGGCTTTGAGCGACAGGTCTTCCAGTTCGCCTTTGATCGCAAAGAGGCCGAATCGATGGGCCAGCGGAGCGTAGAGTTCGAGCGTCTCGCTGGCGATCTTGAGTTGTTTTTTCTTTGGCAGCGAACTGAGCGTCCGCATGTTGTGGAGGCGGTCCGCGAACTTGACCAGGATGACTCGGATATCCGAGGCCATCGAAAGCATCAGTTTGCGGACGTTTTCGGCCTGCCCGGTCTCGCGCGAAGAGAAGACATCCGCGATTTTCGTCAGACCATCGATGATGAGGGCCATGGCCGGCCCGAACTCCTGACGGATGTAGTCCAGCGAAAACTCCGTATCCTCCACCACGTCGTGCAAGAGCGCGGCGGCAACGCTGACATCGTCAAACCCGACTTCTTGAGCAACGATCAGCGCTACCTCGAGGGGGTGGCTGATGTACTTTTCGCCCGATGCCCGCACGTCGTTGCGGTGCGCCCAGTACCCCAGCTTAAACGCGCGCTCGATCAGGTCCTCATCGACACTTCTCAGATTGGCGCGACAACTCCTGAGCAGCTCCAACAGCTTCTCCTGATACCCCGGTTCGACGCGTAAGTCCGAGTTATTAAGTCGTGATGAGGCCTGAATCATATCCTGTTTAAATAGGCGTCTTCAGGACGGTTCCAGTGCGTTGTGAGGAGAGCCGGGGAAATTCTGATGGCCGGTTGGGTGGGCTGGTGTGGCAAGAGGGCATTCCGCGACGGCTAAAAACGGAAAAGGCGCCCCGCATGGCAGGGGCGCCTGATTCCAGAATCGTTCCGATTTCGCCCGTTTACTCTTCGGCGGCGTCGTCTTTAGGGGCCGCTTCCTTTTTCGGCTTGGATTTCGGCTTCTCCTCGCCGGCCGGTTTGGCGACGCCACTCCCACGACGAGTGCGGCGGCGTCCGGCTTTGGCTGGCGCGGCATCGGACGAGGTCGCGTTATAGTCGACCAGTTCGATCACGGCCAGTTCGGCGGAGTCGCCGGCGCGCTGGCCCAGTTTGACGATCCGCGTATAGCCGCCCGGGCGGTCAACGACTTTGGCTGCGATCTCACCAAAGAGTTCCTTGACGGCTTCCTTGCTGTGGAGCGAACGGAAGGCCAGTCGGCGGCTGTGCGTCGAGTCGTCTTTAGCCCGATTGATGATCGGTTCGACGTACATCCGGAGCGCACGCGCCTTGGTGAGGGTCGTGGTGATACGCTTGTGGGTGAGCAGCGCCGTGGAAAGGGCCTGGAGGGTCGCCTTACGGTGGGAGTGCGTACGCCCGAGTTTAAAGCCTTTATTCTGGTGTCTCATGACTTCGACTGATGGTACGGCAGCCGGCGTATCAACCGCGACTGGTCGTTAGGATCGGAGATCGTGAAGATCGAGGGATCTGCCGGCACGAGGCCCGCTTAATCCTGGAGATATTTGTCGACATCCATGCCGAAGTGAAGGCCGCGCTCTTCGAGCACCTGCATCAACTCCTGCAGAGACTTACGGCCGAAGTTTCGAAACTTCAGCATTTCGGGTTCGTCGCGGCGGACGAGGTCGCCGATGTTCTTGATATTGGCTGCCTTCAAGCAGTTGTGCGCCCGGACGGAAAGGTCCAGTTCGTCAACAGATTGAAGCAACAACTCGCGGATGCGCTGGACTTCGGCGTCGACCTCCTTCTCGGCCACCGTCGGCTGGGACGGCTCGTCGATCCGTAGGAAGAGCGCGATGTGATCCCGCATGATAAGGGCGGCATGATGCAGCGCCTCATCCGGAGCGATCGACCCATCGGTCGTGATTTCGAAGATCAGGCGCTCATAGTCGATCCGCTGACCCACACGGGTCGGCTTCACGGTATATTTCACATTCCGGATCGGCGTGAAGATCGAGTCGATCGCAATGATCCCGATGGGGTCGTCGGACTGCTTGTTGTCATCCGATGCAACGTAGCCGAGGCCACGCCCCATGCGCAATTCAACGGATACTTCAGCGCCGTCGGACAGCGTGGCGATGTGGAAATCGGGGTTGAGCACCTCATAGGCGCTGGTGACCTTGCCCAAATCGCCGGCCGTCCATTCGCCGGGTCCTTTCAGCATCAGGTGAATGTTGCTGTCGGATGTGTCGAGCGGCTTGAAGCGAACCCCTTTCAGGTTCAAGATGATATCCGAAACGTCCTCGATCACACCGGGGATCGTAGAGAACTCGTGCTGCACGCCATCAATCTTGATCGCCGTAATGGCCACGCCCTGCAGCGAGGACAGCAACACGCGACGAAGCGCATTGCCTATCGTCACCCCATACCCCCGTTCCAGCGGCTGAACGACAAAAACGCCGTAGGTTCCTGTTACTTCCTCCGGCTGAACGCCATCCGGCATCTGAATCGCGTAAGTGCTCATAGTGGACAATGCTGTTCTAATGTTCGGTGACCCGACGTGGCGGGAGTCAGGGCGAGGGCGCCCTTACGCGTCAACTGGCGGGGCCCTCTTCGCTCAGCGCAAGGTTACTTCGAGTAGAGCTCGACGATGAGCTGCTCGCGAATATTCTCGGGAATATCCGTCCGATTCGGGAAGTCCAGGAATTTACCCTGGAGTTTCTGCCGATCCACTTCCAGCCACGGGAACGTGCGCCGGCTCCGTTTGGCGGACTCGCGAATGGATTCGACGTCCTTGCTGCGTGGGCGGATGGACACGATGTCGCCTGCGCGCAACTGGAACGACGGGATATTCACCACGCTGTCGTTGACCAGAATGTGGCAGTGCGTCACGAATTGACGGGCCTGCCGGCGCGTCATCGCGAAACCAAGGCGGAACACCGTGTTGTCCAGACGGGCCTCGAGGAACCTGAGCAGGTTCTCGCCGGTGACGCCTTTTTTGCGCGCCGCCTTCTCGAACAGGTTCCTGAACTGACGCTCCAGTAAGCCGTAGGTATGCTTGGCTTTCTGTTTCTCCTTCAGCTGAACCGAGTACTCGCTCTCTTTTGTCCGACGAGTACGTCCATGCTGCCCCGGGGCATACGGCTTCTTTTCAAGCGACTTGCTGGGGCCAAAGAGCGGCTCACGAAAGCGCCGCGCAATCTTCTGTTTTGGGCCTCGGTAACGGGCCATAGGGTTATCTCCTCGTTTGTGTTAGCACACGAACAAACGTACGACAGCTCCCCGCAGGAGCAGCCGCAACCGGTACTTATACCCGAATCGGCGTTCCGCCTGACGAATCAGACGCGACGCCGCTTGGGAGGCCGGCAGCCATTGTGTGGAATAGGTGTAACGTCGCGGATAGTAGCGATCTCGAGGCCAACCGCGGCCAGCGCCCGAATCGCGGACTCACGACCCGAACCCGGGCCTTTTACAAAAACTTCGACTCGACGCAACCCGAGATCGTAGGCTTCCTTCGCCGCCGTGCTGGACGCCACCTGGGCGGCATACGGCGTATTCTTACGGCTACCTTTGAAACCCATCTTCCCCGAACTGGCCCAGGAAATGGCATTGCCATACTGGTCAGTCAACGTCACCTGTACGTTGTTGAAGGTAGCCTTGATGTGAGCCTGGCCGTTGGCTTCAACCACGACCTTCTTCTTGCGTACGGCGCGCCCGGCGGCGCCTTTCTGTTTCTTGGACATAGTGCTGTTCTACAGGATGCTCTGTTATTTACGCGGCGCCTTCTTCTTTCCGGCCACCGTACGCTTCCGACCTTTACGCGTACGGGCGTTGGTCTTCGTCCGCTGGCCCCGCACGGGCAGTCCCTTACGGTGACGAAGCCCACGATAACACCCGATGTCCATCAATCGTTTGATGTTCATCGACACTTCAGTCCGCAATTGCCCCTCAACCTGGTACTCGTCTTCAAGCAACTGACGAATCTGACGCGTCTGCTCCTCCGTCCAGGCGTTCGGACGCGAGTTCCGATCAAGCCCGACGCGCTCGAGAATCTCAATCGCACGGGAACGACCGATCCCAAAGATGGAAGTCAGAGCGACCTCGCCGCGCTTGTCGTTCGGTACGTCAACTCCAGAAATACGTGGCATATCTTACCGGCTCAAATACGCATTGTGCAGGGGGCATCAGCCCTGGCGCTGCTTATGCTTCGGGTTCTTCTTGTTGATGATGTAAATGCGCCCCTTGCGGCGGACGATCTTGTCGTCCGCGCTACGCTTCTTGACACTGGCTTGAACTTTCATGGGACACCTGGTACAGGTTAACAGCAAGTATGACTTTTTCCGCAGACACGCCTAAACGAGCACGCCGGCAAAAAGTTCTCTCAAACGTCGTCCAGCCCTCTCGCTTCCGCCTACTTATAGCGGTAAACAATGCGTCCTTTCGACAGATCGTAGGGAGACAACTCAATCTTCACACGATCACCGGGTAAAATCTTGATGAAGTGCATCCGCATCTTGCCCGAAAGCAACCCCAGGATCTCGTGCCCGTTTTCAAGGCGCACGCGAAACTGCGCGTTCGGGAGAGCATCAATCACTTCTCCGTCCTGTTCTATGGCGTTTTGTTTAGCCATTGGTAAGTTCGATGGTGTATGGGGCCTCGATTAAAGCCTCGATATAGGAAAACGTACTCAATACCTCGGCTTCCCCCCGCCGGACGAACACCATGTGCTCGTAGTGCGCGGAAGGCGATGCGTCGATCGTTACAACCGTCCACCCGTCTTCCCGCGTCGTCACTTCGTACGTCCCGGCATTGATCATCGGCTCGATGCAGAGGGTCATGCCCTCCTTCAACTTCCGACCCGTGCCCCGACGCCCGTAATTCGGCACTTGCGGATCTTCGTGAAGGCTCCGGCCGATGCCGTGCCCCACAAGATCCCGCACGACGCCGTACCCGTGCGACTCACAATGCGCCTGTATGGCGCCCGATATATCCCCGATTCGATGACCAACCGTCGATGCCTCAATCCCCAGATTGAGCGCCTCGTACGTGACACGGCACAACTGCACCTTGTCGGCCGTCAATTCGCCTACGGCAAAGGTGTAGGCGCTATCGCCATAAAAACCGTTTAACCGCACGCCGCAATCCACCGTTACGAGGTCCCCTTCCTGCAACGCGTATCCGCCGGGGATACCATGCACCACCTCCTCGTTCACGGAGATACAAAGCGTGGCGGGAAACGTCCTAGGGCCCACTTTATACCCCTTGAATCCCGGCGTGCCGCCATGGCCAGCGATAAACGCCTCGGCCACCGCATCCAGCGCACCCGTCGTTATACCCGGGCGAATATGCCCGGCCACTTCCGCCAGGGTCTTGCTCACCAGCGTAGCGCTCGCTCGCAGAGACTGCACTTCCTGTATGTTCTTTAAATAAACCATTGGATCTTGAAGGCGCGCTATCGGGCACGCCCACGGACGCGGCCTGACTTCAGGAAGCCGTCGTAATGGCGCATGAGCAAATGGCTCTCGATCTGCTGCAGCGTATCGAGTGTAACTTGCACGAGAATGAGCAGACTCGTTCCGCCAAAGAACAACGCAAACTGCTGGGTGACCCCCGCTTGCATCGCAATCGCCGGCAAAATAGCCACGAGCCCCAGGAAAACGGCCCCGGGAAAGGTGATACGGGTGAGAATGTTATCGATGAACTCGCTTGTCTGCTTGCCAGGACGAATACCCGGCACAAAGCCGCCCTGCCGCTTCATCGTATCCGACATCTCTTTCGGGTTCACGGCGATGGCCGTGTAGAAGTAGGTAAAGAATACGCAGATCAGGAAAAATACAAACGAATAGCTGGCGCTGGAGATATCGCTAAACCACCCCCCGAACTGCTGCATGAACGGACTGTTCGGGAAGAACTGCGCGATGGTCGCCGGCACGAACATGATGGACTGCGCGAAGATGATCGGCATGACGCCCGCCGCGTTGATGCGAATCGGGAGGTATTGTGTCGTACCGCCATATACCTTCCGCCCCACGACGCGTTTGGCGTACTGCACCGGCACTCGGCGCGTCCCCTGCGAGATCAAGATTACGAAGGCGATCACCAACACCAGCACGGCGATCTCGATCAGGAAGACGAAGAAGTTGGGCGCCAGATCGAATTCGTTGTACAACGCTTGGGGTAGGAAAGCGATGATGCCGACCATGATGATCAACGAAATCCCATTGCCGATGCCTGACTCGGTGATCCGTTCACCCAGCCACATGACGAACATGGTGCCGGCCGTAAGCACCATCACTGTGCTCAGCATAAACATGGTCGGGCCGGCCACAATCGCCTGCCCTGTCGCGCCATACCGAAGGTTGATCACGTAGCCGACCGCCTGGATCGCCGTGATCACAATTGTGGCGTAGCGGGTATACTGGGTGATTTTCCTTCGCCCCTCCTCCCCCTCGCGCTGCATCTTCTGGATGGCCGGCGAGACCGCGCCAAGCAGCTGGAAGATGA
Organism: Rhodothermales bacterium; assembly: GCA_034439735.1. Taxonomy (NCBI): domain Bacteria; kingdom Pseudomonadati; phylum Rhodothermota; class Rhodothermia; order Rhodothermales; species Rhodothermales bacterium. Next base: position 49,682 of record JAWXAX010000090.1, read on the forward strand.
TCGACGCCGTGATATACGGCATGATGCCGAGGGCAAAGATGCCGGCCGCGCTAAACGCGCCCCCCACAAACAGGTCGAGGAAGCCGAACAGGTTGTTCGCGCTATTCTGTTCGTTTACGACGGCCAGGATGCTCGCGTCGACACCGGGCAAGGTTACCTGAGCGCCGAGGCGATACACCAGGAGCAGCGTGATGGTGTAGATGATCCGCTTACGCAGCTCTTCTACCTTCCAAATGTTACGGATACTATCGGCAAATCCAGCCATAACGCGTGCTTATTAAAATACGTCCGCCCATCAGGGAGCGGAGGGAGTGGCTACTTGATGACTGTTGCCGTACCGCCGGCGCCTTCGATTTTCGCACGCGCCGAGGCGCTGTACGCATGTGCCTGGAACTGCAGGGCGCCACCGGGCTCACCGCCGCCCAGAATCTTGATGCGTTCGTTCTTGCGAACGAGGCCGATCGTCGCGAGCACCTCGGGGGTGATCGGCTGCGAGGCGTCGCACAGCCCGGACTCCACAAGCTTCGTTATCCGCTCCAGGTTCACGCCGCGATACTCGACGCGGAAACGATTCTTGAAACCGAACTTTGGAATACGACGCTGAAGGGGCATCTGGCCGCCTTCAAAGTGCACCGGAATGCTAGAGCCGGCACGGCTCTTCTGGCCCTTGTCGCCCCGCGTAGAGCTATGACCACCGTAGCCCGAGCCCACGCCGCGTGCAATGCGCTTCTCCTTTTTCGTAGCCCCTTTCGCGGGCTTCAGATTGCTCAGATCCATGTTACTTGCTCTCTTCGATGGTGACCAGGTGATGCACTTTCACCAGCATGCCGCGGAGCTGAGGGGTGTCCTGGTGCTCGACGGTCTGGTGCATGCGGCGCAACCCGAGCGCTTCCATATTGCGCTTCTGGTTTTTCGTCTGACGGATCAGGCTCCGCGTCTGCGTAATTTTTATCGTACCCATGGTAAATCCAGTATGCGAGATCGTTCTGTGTTGGCGCACGCAAGACCGCCCCTCGGGAGCCCGAACAGGGCAGACACAACAGGGCAGACACGACAGGGCGCGCGTGTTACCCTTCGAACACCTTGCGAAGTGGGATGCCTCGACGATGCGCCACTTCGATCGGATCTTCGATAGTCGTGAGCGCATCCAGCGTGGCAGCCACCTGGTTGTGCGGATTGCTCGAGCCGAGCGACTTCGACAAGATGTCCTTGATACCCGCACATTCCAGCACGGCGCGTACGCCGCCGCCCGCCTTCACGCCCGTACCGGGTGCCGCCGGCCGTAGCAATACCCGCCCGGCGCCCTGCGTCCCTGTGACAGGGTGCGGGATCGTACCCTTCCGGATCGGCACCGACACCACGTTCTTCTTGGCGTCCTCCGTCCCCTTCGCTATCGCGCTGGCGACTTCGTTGGCCTTGCCCAGCCCGGCGCCGACGAGGCCGTTGCCGTCTCCCACCACCACCACGGCGTTGAAGGAGAAGCGGCGACCGCCCTTAACGACTTTCGCTACGCGATTCACCGAAACAAGGCGCTCCATCCATTCCTTCTGCGGAGCGCTGGGCTTTTCCCGGTCGCGACGATTTCTTTCTTTTGCCATGTGCGTTCGATATAAAACCCGGTCGGTGCGGTAGCGCCCGACCGATCAACGTTAAAACTGGAGCCCGCCTTCTCGCGCGCCTTCAGCCAGCGCTTTGACGCGTCCGTGATACTTGTATCCGTTACGGTCGAATACGACCACCGCAATGCCGGCTGCCTTCGCTCGCTCGGCCAGGGCCTGCCCGACCCGCTTGCTCGCTTCAACCGGCTTACCGGCCGCATCATCCATCGCAAAGGTCGACGCCGACGCCAGGGTGTTCCCGGCTAGATCGTCGATCAACTGCGCGTAAATGTGGCGATTTGATCGGTAGACGCTGAGACGCGGCCGCTCACTGGTGCCCGAAAGCTTCTTGCGGATGCGAAGCCGGATCCGCGCCCGGCGCCTGTTCTTATTGGAATTTTGCATGTCTGTGTTGCTCTATAGCCAGAAGATTCCGACCCTCCGGCCCGATGGAACAAAGAGGACATCCGCCGACTATCGAGCGGCGGTCTTGCCGGCTTTACGCCGCACATGTTCGTCGATATACCGAACCCCCTTGCCTTTATAGGGCTCCGGCGGTTTCAGATTCCGGATCTTGGCGGCCACCTGGCCCACCATCTGCTTGTCGATCCCTTCGATGATGATGATCGGATTCTTGCCGCGCTTCGTGTCCACGTCCAGGGCCACGCCGCGCGGGGGCAAGAAGTAGATCGGGTGGGAGTACCCGAGCGCCAGCTCGAGAACACCATTGTTCACCACGGCGCGAAATCCGATGCCGATCACCTCGAGTTCCTTCTTGAAACCCGTGGAGACACCGGTCACCATATTATGGATCAGCGCCCGGTAAAGGCCGTGCATGGCACGGTGGCGCTTCTGCTCCGTCGGCCGCTTGACCAGAAGCTCTTTATCCTCTTGTTCGAGGGTGATATCGGGATCAACCTGCAAAGACAGCTCGCCTTTGGGCCCCTTTACCGTCAGCAGGTTGTTCGAGGCCACGTTGATCGTAACCCCGTTGCTCAAGCCTATCGGCAGCTTTCCAACACGAGACATCGCGTACCCTGACTAAGATCTAAGTGAGTCGCGGCGGCCGGCTCAGGCCACGCGCCATACAGCTGATTAATACACGAAGGCCAGCACTTCGCCGCCCACATTGATGCGACGCGCTTCCTTGTCGCTCATCACCCCTCTCGACGTGGAGAGAATGGCGATACCCAGCCCGTTCTTCACGCGCGGTAGTTCATCCGAACCAACGTACTTCCTGAGCCCCGGCTTGGAGATACGCGTGAGCGTGTGAATCGCCGGCCGCCCCTTCTGGTCGTACTTGAGGTAAATCCGGATCAACCCCTGCTTGCCGTCATCGACATCCAGGTAGCTCTTGACGAAACCCTTCTCCACCAGAATCTGCGTCATGGCGCGCTTCAGCTTTGAGGCCGGCACATCGACATGGCGGTGACGAGCCTGATGCGCGTTGCGCACTCGGGTGAGGTAATCCGCAACGGGATCGGTAATACCACTCATAACATGCTCTTATTTTCGGGCCGTTTCGCCTCTCCGGCGACGCGCTCGAGTGATCGTAAACGATGGATTACCAGCTCGATTTCCGAATACCAGGAATCTTGCCTGCAAGCGCCATCTGCCTGAAAATGATACGCGACACACCGAACTTACGGATGTAGCCGCGGGTGCGCCCGGTGAGTGCGCACCGGTTCTTGAGCCGCACAGGGCTCGCATTACGGGGCAGCTTCTGCAACCCTTCGTAATCGCCAGCCGCCTTTAAGCGCTTGCGCTTTTCGGCGTATTTGGTGACAGCTGCGCGTTTTTTGCGCTCCCGGGCCATCCAGCTTTTCTTCGCCATAATCGGACTCTGCGATTCGGTTTATACCTAGGTGTGTGCGGTTCAGACCGCAACAACGGCTTCTTCACGACGCACGAACGGCATGCCCAGCGCTTTCAACAACGCCATAGCCTCTTCGTCCGTGTTCGCGGACGTCACAAATGTGATGTCCAGCCCCGTGATCTTATCAATCTTATCGACGTTGATCTCCGGGAAAATGATCTGCTCCTTCACGCCAAGCGTGTAGTTGCCCCGGCCATCAAAGCTACGATCGGAAACGCCGCGGAAGTCGCGCACGCGCGGCAATGCCAGCGTCACCAGGCGATCGTAGAACTCCCACATGTGGTCGCCACGCAGCGTCACATGGACACCAACAGGCATCCCTTCGCGCAATTTGAAGTTCGAAATGCTTTTCCGGGCCTTCGCGACGACGGGTTGCTGGCCCGTGATGATGCGCAACTCCTGGACCGCGTCGTCGAGAATCTTCTTGTTGCCTGTGGCTTCCCCGATGCCCTTGTTCACGCTGATTTTCAGCAGGCGGGGATTCTGCATCGCACTGCTGTAACCGAACTGCTTCTGCAGTTCGGGGGCGATCTTTTCCTGGTACAGTTGCTTGAGTCTCGGTGTGTACGCCATGGTTGTTCTTACACTCAACAGGTCTATCAGGCAGCGAATCAGGCCGGCATGCAGCCCGCACCGTCGCCGGGACTATCGGTCCAGTTCTTCTCCCGTGGTCTTTGCAAAGCGAACCCAACGTCCACGCCCGGTCTCCGGATCTTCAATCCGTTTCCGGCCCACGCGGGTCCGATTCCCGTTTCCATCGATCGGCATAACGTTGGAAATATGGATCGGCATCTCACGCTGGATACGGCCGCCCTGGGGATACAACTGATTGGGCTTCGTGTGTCGAATGCGGATGTTCACGCCTTCGATGATCACGCGGTCCTTCTCAGGATAAATCCGAAGCACTTTCCCGACATACCCTTTCTGACGGTCGGAAGTGAGCGACTTCGCACTGGTGATAGCCTTATTCAGCATCACCATGTCCCCTTTTTTAATGTGCAGCTTTTTCTGCTTGTTCTTCGTGCGAGGCATGATGCTACGAGTTCAATTGAGTTTGCACACAGGTTGCACAACAATGGCCGGCTTGATCGAGCCGGCGCCTTCGGTTGGGTTCAAAGTACTTCCGGAGCCAGTGACACGATGCGCATGAATTGCTTCTCACGCAGTTCGCGCGCCACGGGTCCAAAAATACGCGTTCCCCTCGGCTCGTCGTTGTTGTCAAGCAACACGGCGGCGTTCTCATCGAAACGAATGTATGTACCGTCCTTGCGTCGAAATTCCTTGCGGGTGCGTACGACAACGGCCGGGCTCACCTCGCCTTTTTTCACATTGCCGCCCGGAATGGCGGACTTGACGCTGACGATAATCTTGTCTCCGACACGGGCATAACGGCGTTTCGTGCCGCCGAGAACACGGATGCAGAGCACTTCTTTGGCGCCGCTATTGTCGGCTACGGCGAGTCTGGTTTCCTGCTGGATCATGGCTTATGAAGTCTATTATACTGTGAGCGATACCCGGGAAGCACGCTTACGCGGACCGTCAGGCCGCACGCTTGCCGCTTCTACTTGGCCCGTTCGATGATTTCGACCAGACGCCAGCGCTTGTTCTTGCTCAGAGGGCGCGTTTCCATAATGCGGACCGTGTCCCCTTCCCGTGCGTCGTTCGTCTCGTCGTGGGCCATCAGCTTGCTCGTCTGCTTGATGAACTTGCCATAGATCGGGTGCTTTACCTGACGCTTGATGGCGATGCTGATCGTCTTGTTCATCTTCGCGCTCACGACGACGCCGATGCGCTCTTTCCTTCTGTTGCGGATTTCTTCTGTTGCCATGGTATGCTGGGGCTTGGTGAGCCGTAAACCGTACCTCACCAACTACCCGTTTGGTGTGCTCTCAGGCTGCCGTGCCGGCCGCCGTGGATTCTTTCTGGGTGAGGATGGTGCTCAGGCGAGCAATAAGCCGGCGAGCGGTCCGCATCTGGATCGGGTTCTGCACGTCGGCAATCGCGTGCTGGAACGACAGGTGGTCCAGCTGCGCCTTCTCCTCGCGGATCCGCTGACGAATTTCGTCTGCGCTCATCTCTCTAATTTCTTTCGCTTTCATCTCGGCGTCCTGTTAATCGGCCCGCATCCGGGTCATGTCGCTTCGTGATAGTCAGGCCTGGTTACAAACTTCGTCTTGATGGGCAGCTTCTGCTGCGCCAGGGCAAGCGCCTCCTTGGCGAGGTCCTGCGGGACATCGCCGCCGATTTCAAAGAGCACGTTGCCCGGGCGCACAACGGCTACCCAGAACTCCGGCGCGCCCTTACCTTTACCCATTCGGGTTTCGGCCGGCTTCTTCGTAATCGGCTTGTCCGGGAAGATGCGGATCCATACGCGGCCCGCACGCTTCATGCGGCGGGTCATCGCGATACGAGCCGCCTCGATCTGGCGGCTTGTGATCCGGCCCGGCTCCAGCGCCTTGATCCCGAAATCACCAAAGTTGATCACCGTTCCGCGGGTCGCATTCCCTTTGATGCGACCTTTCTGGTGCCGACGGAACTTTGTGCGCTTGGGCATTAACATGACGTCACCTACTCTCCTTCAATAGTTGAATGGTCTGGCTACCCGTGCGATTATTCAGCGCCCGGCTTTCCACCGGCGCCAGGCTTACCGCCCGTACGGCCCCGGCGCTGACGACGCTGACGCTGCGGCGGCATCTGCTGCATCTGCTGGCGCTGGGCCTGGACGTTCGGGCTGAGGTCGGGCTTGCCGATGATCTCGCCGCGGAATATCCATACCTTGACCCCCAGGGTACCGTAGATGGTGAAGGCGGTGGCCTCGGCGTAGTCGATGTCGGCACGAACCGTGTGCAGCGGCACACGGCCCTCGAGGTATTGCTCGGTACGGCCCATCTCAGCACCGCCCAGCCGGCCTCCAACCTTGATACGGACGCCTTCGGCGCCCATTCGCATGGCCGCCGTGATCGCCTGCTTCATGGCGCGTCGGAACGACACTCGCCCTGCCAGCTGCTGCGCCACGTTCTGGGCCACAAGGCTCGCATCCAACTCAGGACGTTTGATCTCCGTAATGTTGATCTGAATGTCCTTATTGGTCAGCTTCTTTAACTCCTCGCGGAGTTTTTCCACCTCGGCGCCACCCCGGCCGATAACTACGCCCGGCCGGCTCGTGTGCAGCGTGAGGATGACGCGCTTCGGCGTTCGTTCGATCACCACGCGGCTGAGCCCGGCGCGCTTGAGGCGCGCAATGAGGTACTTGCGGATTTCTTCGTCTTCCACAAGCTTTTCGGCGAAATCCTTTTCCGCGTACCAGTTGGAATCCCAGCCCCGGATGATGCCGAGGCGAAAGCCGATCGGATTGGTTTTCTGACCCACTGTAAAGTCCTGTGCTGTTAGAAAATTAGCGTGTGGCGCGCGTCATTTGCGCCGGCTGGCGACTCGCGCCGTTAGGCCCCTGCCCCTTCGGTGTCGGCCTTCGTGCCGACAATGACGGTCAGGTGGCTCGTCCGTTTCAGGATCGGTTGGGCGCGGCCACGCGGTCCCGGACGGTACCGCTTGAAGCTTGGACCCACATCGACCCGGATTTCCCGGACGATCAGTTCATTTTCGTCGAAGCGCTGGTCCTGATGTTGATCCATCAGGTTGTGCACGGCCGACAAAATGGTTTTGCGAACCGTATCGGTCGCTTTCTGCGGCAAGAAGTTCAACGCGCTGATCGCTTCCGAGACGCGCTGCCCACGTACCACGTTAACAACGGGGCGCATTTTCATCGGAGAACTCCGGATAAATTTACGTACAGCCTTGGCCTGCATAACCTGACCGATTCGGTTTGATCTAACCGGGACACCCCGGTCGATACTATGTAAGGATACCGTAAAGGATCCGTGTAAGGATCGCGTGATGGCTACACGCGAAAGGGCGGCGCCTACTTTCTCTTTTCGCCGGAGTGACCACGGAACGTACGGGTCGGCGCAAACTCGCCCAGGCGATGCCCTACCATGTTCTCCGTGATGTACACCGGGATAAACTGCTTGCCATTGTGCACGGCAAAGGTGTGCCCGACAAAGTCCGGCGCAATCATCGACGCGCGGCTCCAGGTCTTGATCACCTTCTTCTTGCCGGCATCGTTCAACACCGACACCTTGCGCTGCAGCTTATAGTGTACGAACGGTCCTTTCTTGAGTGAGCGTGCCATACGATAATTGAGTCAACTCGTTTGCGCTGAGGAAAAAGAGACGCTGCCCGGTTATTTCTTGCGGCGACGGATGATGTAGCGATCCGACAGATTCCGCTTGCGGCGCGTCTTGAAACCCTTGGCCGGGACGCCGGTCGGGGAGCGCGGATGACCACCCGATGCCTTGCCTTCACCACCGCCCATCGGGTGGTCGACAGGGTTCATGGCCACACCACGTACCTTAGGCCGAATGCCCAGCCAGCGCTTGCGGCCGGCCTTGCCGTAATCGATGTTGTTGTGATCCGGATTGCTGGTTGTCCCCAGCGTCGCCATACACTGTACCGGCACCATGCGCGTCTCGCCCGAGGGAAGACGGAGGGTGGCATACGTCCCTTCCCGGGCCGTCAACTGGGCGAACGTGCCGGCCGAACGAGCGAGCTGAGCGCCTTTGCCCGGCTTCATCTCGATCGCATGCACAAACGACCCCACCGGCACCTGCGCCAGGGGCAGGCAGTTGCCAGGCTCCGGGGGCGAACCCGGGCCGTTGAGCAGGGTCATCCCGACCGTGATCTCGTTCGGCGCGATGATGTAGCGCTTCTCGCCATCGGCGTATACCAGCAATGCAATACGGGCCGAGCGATTCGGATCGTATTCAATGCTCGCCACGCGCGCCGGAATGCCAAGCTTGTTGCGCTTGAAGTCGATGATGCGGTAGCGGCGCTTGTGACCCCCACCCTGGTGGCGGACCGTAATGCGACCCAGGTTGTTGCGGCCGCTCATGCTTTTCAGCGGCGCAAGAAGGCTCTTCTCCGGCTCCCACTTGGTGATGGTGTCGAACGCGGATACCGATCGTTGCCGTTGACCCGGCGTATTGGGTTTGTACTGTCGAATAGCCATGGCTCTGTCGTTACGTCTACCGCGCGTTACACGTTCTCAAAGAAATCGATTGGCGAGCTGCCCGGCTGCAGCGTCACGATCGCCCGTTTGTAGGATGCCGTGCTGCCCGAGACAAGGCCGCGCTTCGTAAACTGCCGGCGGCGTTTGCCCCGCACGTTCAGCGTCCGCACTTCCTTGATCTGCACGCCCGGGTAGCGCGATTCAATCGCTTTGCGAATTTCAATCTTGTTTGCGCCCGAATCGACCACGAAGGCATAATGACTAGCCTCCATGAGATGCGACATCTTCTCCGTCACAAAGGGCCGCAACAATATCTGTTTGTTCATGATCGCTCCTTTTACACGTATGCGTCTTCAAGACCTCAAGCGGTCGGTTCGGAAGGGGGTTGTGCACCCTTTTTGCTCGATGCTTTGCGCGCCGCTGCCGCCACGGGAGGAGCCTCGACGGCCCCGAGCACGCGACCCAACGAATCGATCGCGCCCTCCTGCAGCACCAAGACCTTCGCGTTCAACACGTCGAGGGTCGATACCGCGTCCGCATTCAGCACCTGCAGCTTCGGAATATTGCGGCCCGAACGGTATGCGTTCACATCCACCCCATTCGTAAGCAACAGCACCTTGGATCCGGCCAGGCCAAGTGCGGCGAGCATCGCCACCATCGCCCCGGTGTCCGGAGATTCGAACTTGAAGTCCTCCACGATGCGAATGGCATCCGCAGTCGCCTTGTAGCTCAGCGCGGAGCGGCGAGCCAATTGCGTTGTCTTCTTGTTCACCTTGAAGGAATAGTCACGCGGACGGGGACCGAAGATCGTACCACCACTCCGACGAAGCGGCGATTTGGCCGAGCCGGCACGCGCGCCGCCCGTCCCCTTCTGGCGAAACAATTTCCGTGTACTGCCGGCGACTTCCGCGCGTTCCTTGGCTTTATGCGTGCCCTGGCGTCCGCCGGCCTGAATACGGCGGATGTCCAACCAGATCGTGTGATCGTTGGGCTCTATGCCAAACACCGTGGCGTCCAGAGCAACCGAGCGCCCTGTTTCCTTGCCGTCTTGTTGAAGGACCTTGAGTTTCATGTTCTTCCGTTCGCTATGCGTTACTGCTCGACCGGCGCCTCGGCGCTTCGGTCTATCTCACGGTTACTTGCGGTGAATCTCCACCATTCCGTTTTTGGGACCGGGGACAGCGCCCCGCACCAGAATTACCTGATGCTCCGGGTAGATGCGCACTACCTGCAGGTTGAGGACCTTCACCCGGCTGTCACCCATGTGGCCCGCCATCCGCATCCCCTTCACTACGCGCGAAGGAAAGGAGGAAGCGCCGATTGAACCCGGTGCGCGTCCGCGGTTGTGCTGGCCATGCGTGCGCATACCGACACCGCTAAACCCGTGGCGTCGAACCACACCCTGAAAACCTTTTCCCTTCGAAGTCCCGACTACGTGTACGATGTCGCCCACATTGAACAAGGATTCCACGCGAGCTTCCGCTCCCAGCTCGACCGGTTCCGCGAAGTCGCGAAACTCGGCTACAAAGCGTTTGGGGGTCGTGCCGGCTTTCGCAAAGTGCCCTTTCTGGGCCTTGGTGGTTCGTTTTTCTTTGCGTTCGCCGAAGCTCAGCTGCACGGCGTCATACCCGTCCGCCCCATCCGACGTTTTGACCTGCGTCACCACATTCGGGCCGGCTTCAATGACCGTGCATGGGATACTGTTTCCAGCTTCATCGAAAATGCTGGTCATCCCTATCTTTTTTCCGATCAATCCGCTACTCATGGCTCTATACGATTCTATTGCCCGGGCTCGTTAAGGAGCCGTTTCTGGGGTTTGTGGCTTTCGCCAGTTTTAACTCGTCCGCTCGATGGTCAGCGTCACATCACCTGTCAGTAGCGATCCCGCTTCAGCGCCCAGGAGCGCCACGAGAACGGTGCTGTCGGCCGTCAATACGATGGTGTCCGCATCTTCGATGACATAATCGAATCCAAGGCTGAACGGTACGCCGCTGAACGTCACCGCCAGCAGCAACTGCCGCGTGGCTTCGTTGACGGTATACGTACCCGCGAGGCTCACGTCTTCTTCCTCCGGCGCCACGATATCAACCGTCAGGGCGTGCGAACCCTCCTCCTCAAGGCTCAACGTTAGCGTGCCGAGCTGGGAGAAAACGGCCGTTTTGTCGCCCTCCTCATCGGAGGCGCCGGTTAATTCCCAGGTGCCGATAAACTGCTCGAGATCACTCGTATCCTCCGTGCCGTCGCAGCCAACGGCCACGAAAACGAGCAGGAAAAAGGCCAGTGCCGGCAGAATAGGATGGGTTCGTTTCATCGCAGGGGAATACGTCTGGTGGGACGGTACGGTCAGACTTTGATTTCGACGTCCACTCCGCTCGGCAATTCGAGCTTCATCAAGGCGTCGACCGTCTTGCTACTGGTCGACAATATGTCGATCAGTCGCTTGTGACTGCGCGTTTCGAACTGTTCGCGACTTTTCTTGTCGACATGCGGGCTACGCAAAACGGTGTAGATCGATTTCCGCGTAGGAAGCGGAATCGGGCCGCTCACCACAGCGCCCGTCTGTTTGACGGTGCGGATGATCTTCTCTGCACTTTTGTCGATCAGGCTGTGGTCAAACGACTTCAGCTTGATGCGAATTTTCTGATGACTTGCCATCTTTGTTTCGTTCGAATCGTGCGTACTCGGTCATCGGTAATAGTCGATTGGTGTTGGCCAATGAGGACTCATTAACCATTGACCATCAACTATTAACCATCAACCATTCCTTTAGTCCAGAATCTTTGACACTACGCCGGCGCCCACCGTGCGGCCGCC
>JAWXAX010000091.1 GCA_034439735.1 Rhodothermales bacterium
CACGCCGGCGTGCGCGGCAATGGCACCGGTCAGCAGGGTTTCCAGGATATCAACGACATCTTCAGCGCCTTCAGCGACATCTTTGGCGGCAGCGGCGGCATCTTCGACGAGGTATTCGGCGGCCGCGCCCGCCCCCGGACGCGCCAGCGCGGCCGGCCCGGCGGCGACCTCCGCATCAAGCTCCAACTCACCTTCGAGGACATCAGCGAGGGCGCGGAAAAGAAGATCAAGGTCCGCAAGTTCGTCTCGTGCGACACCTGCACCGGCTCGGGCGCCGAGGCCGGCAAAGAGGGTTATTCCACCTGCCAGACCTGCCAGGGTACCGGCGAAATCCGCCAGGTGACGCGCTCGGTGTTTGGCCAGTTCGTGAACGTGCAGGCCTGCCCGACGTGCCAGGGCGAGGGGCGGACGATCAACGACCGCTGCAAGAAATGCCACGGCGAGGGGCGGCTGAAAGGGGAGGAGACGATCGCGATCCCGGTCCCCGCCGGCGTCCTCGAAGGCAACTACCTCACCATGCGCGGCGCCGGCAACGCCGGCGTTCGCGGCGGCGGCACGGGCGACCTGCGCGTCGAGATCGAGGAGGTCCCCCACAAACACTTCTCCCGCGAGGGGTTGGATATCTACTACGACCTGCACATCTCCTTCCCGGACGCCGCCCTTGGCACCGAGGTGGAGGTCCCGACCCTGAAAGGCCGCGCCCGCCTGGAAATCGACGCCGGCGTGCAGTCCGGCAAGGTGCTGCGCATGCGCGAACGCGGGCTGCCCGAACTCAACAGCACCCGCCGGGGGGATCAGATGGTCCGCATCAACGTATGGACCCCCAAAACGCTAACGGACGAAGAGCGTCGCTTCTTCGAGGAATACCGCACGTCGCCGTCTTTCATCCCGAAACCGGGGAAGGAGGAGGACCGCAAGTCGTTCTTCAGTAAAGTGAAAGACGTCTTTTCCTGATCCGGCGCCCCACCCGCACCCGGTCCACCCCCTGGCCGTTCCCTCGTAGGTTCTGCATGAATAGCCCCATCGACAGCAGGGCGTTGCGCGCGGTCATGCGCCACGTGCCGTCGCCTGTCACTGTTGTCACGCTCGCCGGCGCCGACGGCCCTCGCGGGGTGACGATCGGTTCGTTCGCGAGTGTCTCCCTCGATCCGCCGCTTGTGTCGTTTAACGTGGGTATCGAATCCTCCATCCACCCGCATGTGGCGGCGGCGGACCGGTTTGCGATCCATGTGTTACACGCCGGCCAGGTGGATGTGAGCCGGCATTTCGCGCAGCCGGACCTGGCCTCGCGCTCTCAGTTCGTCGACATCGCGCACACGGACTTCGACGGACTTCCGGTGCTGAGCGACGCGCTGGCCGTCCTCATCTGCCGGCGCTATGCCGTGTACCCCGCCGGCGACCACTCGCTGGTCCTGGCCGAGGTCGAAGCGATCCTCGACCCCGCCCTCGACGCCCTTCCGCTGCTGTATTACCGCCAGTCCTACCGCATCCCCGGCGCCGAAGTCCGGGCGACGAGCCCGGTTTAGATACGTTGAGATTTCAAAGCCCAATGATTGGTCATCCCCCGATCAATGCCGGGGGCAGGCTCCCGCGAAGGCGGGGACCCAGCCGTCAGACTGGCTTTTTTCTGGGTCCCCGCCTTCGCGGGGATGACTTGTTATTTGTGAAATAGGCAAATCTCAAGGTTTCTTAGCGTTAAACGTGTACACGTTCAACGCGTAACGCCCACCACGAACCGTTTATCCAGTTCGACCTCGTACGCGCCGGCTCCAAAAAAGGCATAGTCGTAGCGGCAGGGGTCTTCCGGGCAGAGGCGCCGGCACGCCTCCGTCAGTTCCTGGGCGGCGCGCCAGTCGTCCGTCTGGCGTTGGAGGAGCCCGAGGGCGCGGGCCTGCCGGCCGGCGTGGACGTCCACCGGCAGGATGAGTTGGTCCGGGCGGATGCCGCGCCAGATGCCGAGGTCGACGGGTCCGGGCCGCACCATCCACCGGGCGTACATGGCCAGCCGTTTGCAGGCGCTGCCGGCCGCCGGCCGGGCGAGGTGTTTCGCCAGGCGGGGTGGGGTGTCCGGGAGGATCGTGAGGAGGGTATCGCTAAACCCCTGGATGGCCGGCCCGATATGGGGCGCATCCGGCGGGAGGTGGGCCAGGAAGATCGCCTCGACGCTGCCGTATCGGTGGAGGGCGGCGGAGAGGGCATGGACCAGCCAGCACGCGTCGGCCGGCTGGAAGGTGCGGTGTTTGAAGCCGGCGAGGCACTCCGCATCGCGCTCGGGGGTGTAGTGGAGGACAAAAGCGTGGGGCTGATACCCCATCCGCCCGCACAACTCGTCCATCTTACGAAGCACCGTCCCCCGCTGCCCCCAGGCCAGGAGCGCCGCGAAGAGGCCGGCAATCTCCTGGTCGCCCGGGTCGTCGAACGCGTGGGGGACCGAGATCGGGTCCGAAGGGATAAAATCCGGCTGCTCGAAGCGCCGGACGAGGAGGTCGAGGTAGGCGGAGAGGGTGGGGGTCACGTTACGATTGCCTGCTCGTAAGGAGCGGAAGGATGGCCGCCAGATCCACATTCCCACCACTGACAATCACCCCGATCCGCCGGCCCCGCGCCGGCACCAGGCCCTCCATAAGCGCCGCCGCCGCCAGCGCACCGGTGGGTTCCACGACGATCTTCATCCGCTCCCACATAAACCGCATGGCATCGACCAGGGCGCGGTCCGACACGGATACCATGTCGTCCACACACTGGAGGACGATGGGGAAGGTGAGGGTTCCGAGCGAGGGCGTGCGCGCGCCGTCGGCGATGGTGTCCGGGTTGCGGACGGTGTGCAACGTGCCGGTGTGGAACGACCGGCAGGCGTCGTCGCCGGCGTCGGGCTCTACCCCCACTACCCGGCAGTCGGGCGCCAGCGCCCGGGCGGCAATGGCCGACCCGCTGAGCAACCCTCCGCCGCCGCAACACACGATCAGGGCGTCGAGCGCCGGCACGTCCTCGAACAACTCGAGCGCCGCGGTGCCCTGGCCGGCGATCACGTCCGCGTGGTCGTACGGGGGAATCAGTGTCAACCCGCGTTCGGCCGCGATCCGTCGCGACAGCTCTTCGCGCGATTCTACGGCCGGGTCGTACGTGATGACGGTGGCGCCGTAGCCTTCCGTTGCCTCGCGTTTTACGGCCGGCGCATTGTTCGGCATGATGATGGTTCGGGGAATCCCGAGCACACGCCCGGCCAGGGCAACGGCCTGGGCGTGGTTGCCGGACGAGTAGGCGAGCACGCCGCGCGCGCGCTGGGTGTCGTCCAGCCGGCTCAACGCGTTAAACGCCCCCCGAAACTTGAAAGCCCCCGCCCGCTGCAGGTTTTCGCACTTAAACACGACATCCGCCCCCAACCGCTCGTTGAGGGTGGAACTGCGCAGGACGGGCGTACGGTGCGCCGAGCCGGCGATCCGCTCCGCCGCCGCCTGGACATCGGCGAAGGTGACGGCCAGGGCGGTTTCCGGGAGGGGCAGGAGTGGGATCGACATAAAATGGACGGGTTCGATGACATACCAGGTCGGCACAATGTACAACGGGCAATGGCGTTGACAAACAATAGGCGGGAGACGCCCCACCGGGGCGTCTCTACAATCTATCTTTAATGAGGCGTGAGATTCGTCAAAGGGTGCCGTTTTTATTGTGAAGCCTCCAAGGTCCTATTCTCTATCAAACAGTTAACGGCCTATGACCGCCACGACGCCCCCAAGTCCTTTGTACCGTACCGTCGAGCGTCTCTTCGGGATCGACTTTCGTGCGCTTGCCGCGTTCCGGGTGGCTATCGGCCTGATTGTACTCGTGGATCTGGCGGTACGCGCCACGGCGTTTTCCGCGCACTATTCCGACGCCGGTGTGCTCCCCCGCGCCTTCTATTTTGCCTATTATCCCGATACCTGGGCGTTATCGCTTCATCTGCTCTCGGGCAGCCTCTGGTGGCAGGCCGCCCTGTTTGTTGCCGCGGCCATCACCACCCTGGCCTATATGGCCGGGTACCACACACGGGTGGCCTCATGCGCGCTCTGGCTCCTCACGCTCAGTCTACACACGCGAAACCCGCTCGTGCTCAACGGGGGGGACTGGCTGCTGCTCAACCTGCTCCTGTGGAGCCTGTTTTTACCCCTCGGAGCGCGATGGTCCCTGGATGCGCTGGCGGGGCGGCATGAGCGCGACGACGGCTACCATCTCTCTGTCGCCACGCTGGGTATCGTGCTACAGATCTGCCTCGTGTACTGGTTCACGGTGATGTTTAAGTCGGAAGAGGTATGGCTTGAGGAAGCCACGGCGCTCCATCTCGCGTTAAACTTGGACTACCTCGCGCGTCCAGCCGGCCAGTGGTTGCTCGGTTTACCCGATGGCGTGCTCCACCTGCTCAGCCGCGGCACCTACTACCTGGAGTTGTATGGCCCCATGATGGCCTTTATTCCTATCTGGATTGGGTTCTGGCGCACATTGGCCGGGCTGGGCTTTATCGCGTTTCATGCCGGTCTGGCCATGACGTTGACGATTGGCCCCTACCCTTTCGTTTGCATGGCCGCGTGGCTGCTGGTGTTGCCGGCTGCGTTCTGGGATCGCCTGAGCCGGCTGGGAACGGGGGACACCTTCCGCCGGCTGGCCGTGAGGCACTTGCCCCGCCTTCGGCGACTCGCTCCCCGCTCAGTTGGTCCCGCCCGATCCGGAGAGCCGGGTCTGATTGCCACCCTGGCCTCTGTCTTGGTGCTGGTGTATATGCTGTCGGCCAACATGCTCACGGCTCACGTGATGAGCGAAAGGTATTACAACACCTTTTTTGGGTACCTCGAGCCGACCGGGGAGGCGCTGCGCATCATTCAGCGCTGGAATATGTTTTCGCCCGCTCCGCCAACCCGCGACGGTTGGTATGTAGTGGAGGGGCGTTACGCCAGCGGGGCGACGCGAGACCTGTTTCGGGACGCCGAGCTTACCTGGGAACGCCCCGACGACATCGCCGCCACCTACAAAAACGAACGCTGGCGCAAATACCTGGAAGCCGTGATGGACAAACCGTCGGTACTGGGGCCCGAAGCGGCGGCGTATTTCAGGCGGCACGGGGCAAACACGACGGGGGATGAACCGGAGTCCGTTCGGCTATACCTGATGGGGGAAGCCACCCGGGCAGATTTTACCTCGTCGCCTGTTGCCGCCTATTTGCTGGCCGAATACCCGCCGGACGCCGATCTTGTCAAAGCAATAATGAAATAAGCACAGCTTTGTGACAACTCCGCCCGCCCAAGGCGGTACTTTAGGGCACTTACCGGAAGGATGTGCCTGGAGGCGCACCCCGGTAGGGCGTTCTTTCTGGAGTTGGCCGGTGCGGCGTTACCCCTGCGGCGCAAGAGGTGGAAAAAGATGCCGTTACCCGGCATCGGTTGCTGCTTCGTCGTCTTCGGACGAATCCGGCTGCACGCGCTCGACGATAACCTGGACCTCGGCCACTAACGCGGCCAGTGCACCCAGGGCCGTCAGCGGCGCTGAGATGAGCAGTGCGGCGGCGGCTCCGCCGACGCCGATCGCGAGTGGGAATTCAACCAGCGTACGACCGTCTTTTTTGACGATAATACGCCGCGCGTTTCCTTCCTCGATGATCTCTGTCACCTTATCCTTGAGCTGATTCGTTTTTAGCTTCAGCTCCTGGATGGTGACGCGGGCACTTTTCGTCGATTCGTTCATGGCGGGTAACCTCGTCTGTCGGATCGGCGGGTTCAGTGGCCGTATCCGCGATTGGCACGATATTCAAGGAGAGCGGTTCTACTACGTGTGGGCAGGGAGCAGGTTGCAACGTACGCGTGGCCCCGGTTCGCTCCCCACACCCTCCAGACGTCTAGTTCTTTGATCGGATGGCGCATTCCTCGGGATGCAGGGCGCGGTGAACCGTACGGTTCGCCGCGGGGCTTACGTAGGAGGCTTTTCGCCGTGCCGCAAACACGGTACGACAGGGCATCTACCGACCCTTCACACGAAGGGCCGGCCCCGGCAGGGCGATCAGGTATACGCATACAGGATAGTCGCTCCACCGGGTCATTGTCTGATACCCCTGGGACGCCGAACCCTTATGTTGGAAGCTCGATCTCGCAATTTCCTTCCTTTTCTTTTCATATACCAAGAAAGGGTCGGGCTTTATCTTATTCTCGGCGTCCTCTTATTTTTTAGCGCCCCGCGAAGGTAAAGGGCGGATGGCAACGTTCTGGATCAACGTTTGATGCAGAACGCGGCGTGTCGCCGTTTTAATTTCGAGGTGTCCCTGCTTTAGTTTTTCCGGGATCCGGCCGATAGTTCACACTGCGGCGCGTGCTTTCGGAATAAGTGGATGCCCACCTGTAGCCCTGCACTGTATCGTGGGAGGCTGCGCCATCCAGTACATACAACACAACACGTAAACCAACCAACAAACGGAGAATCTGCTATGGGTCAGCAACAACTCCTCCTCCTCGTCCTCGGTATCGTCATCGTCGGCCTCGCGGTCGTCGTCGGCATCCAGGCGTTTAGTGAGAACAAGAAAAAAGCGAACGCCGACGCGCTCGTAAATGATGCTATCCGCATCGCATCCGACGCCCAGGCGTGGAAACTCAAGCCGGCCGCCTTTGGTGGTGGCGCTGATGAGACCCTCAACGTCGGCTTTACAGGTCTTCTTCTTGGTCAAATGGGGTATGAGGTCGACGGTGCAGCTTGTACAGCTATGAGCGCACCCGCGAGTTCTTACTGCAATCTGAATGGTTACTTTACGATTGCTGCTGCCCAGGACTTGATTATCACGGCTAATAGTGTCCCGATAGCCAGTGGTGGTGGCGATCTAAACGTCGTAGTTGTGACTGTGGCAGGTACTCGCCCTGAAGATATCAGTACGACGATCAATGCGATAGCGCCGTAATGTTGCGGGAAATAGCCTTCCTCGTATCTGATCCGTAAATCATTGCGGGGAAGGCCTTTCCCAATGAGTCTAACTACTCGAAAGTCTCCATTTTATGCTCTCCAGTGGAGTTTTGTAAAAGGTCTGATTCGGAAGTTTACTTGCGGTAGATAGTAGAAACGTTGGTAGTATCATGGGTCAGCAGCAGTTACTCCTTCTGGTAATGGGTCTAGTAATCGTTGGATTGGCGGTTGTCGCTGGATTCCAGATGGCTGAAGTCAGCATGAAGCAACATGATGCTGATGTGATGGTGGGGCGATGCATCTCGATTGCATCAGATGCCATTTACTGGAAGACGAAGAACGATCCGTATACGCCTGGCGGTGCTGAATATTCATCGCTGATCGACGCCGGCATGGCGCAGTTGTTTGTAGGTGAAGAAACGGAAAATGCGGAATACTGGATTGATCCCGATGGTTTTAGTGTGGCCGATCAAGTAGTTTTTGTGGCTGTTAGCAAACGGTTCCCTGAAGTAGGCGTTCGTGTGACTGTAGTTGGAGATACCATCTCGAAGACAGAAGTGGATTTTTCAGGGGAAATAGATAACCCTACGGATTGAGTGTTCCTGGTTGAGCGTTGGATGAATGTTCAGGTGAGGAAAGCGAGTTGATGTTTGCATCTATTCGACGTGAAAAGCGGCTGAGGATCTCTCGCCGCTTTTTCTGTTCTAACGAACTTGTGTGATACCATCTAAACATGCGTGATTGGCTGGTGCATATCCGCCTGAGGCCCATAACTTTGTGGCGCGTGGCCTGCGTTGCCGGCATGACAGGATTCGGTCTGAACGGTGCGGCCTTGGCGTGGCCCTGCGGCCCCGAATCATGCATGATTGCCATGTAGAAAAGGCCATATCAGTCGCGACGAGAAAGGTCCCACACTGCGTTGCTAATGAACACCCTGTTCGATAATGGTAGTGAATTCCTGTAAAACAGCTCAGCACCGTACACGTACTCGAAAAACCAGGCAGGATAGCGAAACACCAACAAATTGAGTCATCCCGAGCCTGTCGAGGGACCTCCCGGACGATCGAGAGGTCCCTCGACAGGCTCGGGATGACTTCGGATATGGGAATTAGCGATTTTGTCCTTTAACCATGCGTTCATGCTCGATAAGAAAGCCCGGCGATGCCGGGCTTAAGGGTCTCCGGATGACGTGCGCGCTTTGTGAACGCAACATCACAGGCTGATCCGAACGGTTGTCGGGGCCAGTCGGGTGGCGTATCATGGCCGATGTGAACCACCATTGGATTCGTCAGGCTTACCCTCCCCCCATTTCCGCCGATCCTCAGTAAAATAGCCCCGGCGCAATTGTTGTGGGCGTTGATCGGGTCGCCGGGTTTCCGTAGGTACGGGATCCGGGAAGGACTTTGGGAAGTAGGTCGTTACCTCCCCGGCGGTCTGTTCAGCAGTTACGAGGTGATCACCACGATCAGGGAAGTCGATGGCAGTACAGGAGTTTAAATTCAGCGGCGTAGGCACCTCGGGCCAACCCATCCAGGGCACCGTGTTCGCCAACACCAAGCGGTCCGCCGAAAGAAAGGTGGCCTCGCTCTCCAAAAAACACGCGTTCCGGCTGCAGGCATTGCAGCGCCGGCGGGCGTATCTGTATAAGGTGCGGCACCCGAGCGGGGAAGTGGCGTCCGGCGAGCAGAAGGCGTTTTCGTCCGAAGAGATCGTCAAGGCCCTCACCAAAATGGGGCTGGAAGTCATCCGCGTCGAGAAGAAGCTGTTTGATTTTCAGACAAAACCGCCGCGGCAGGACGTCATCATGTTCGTCCGCCTCTCCGCCAATTTGCTCCGCGAGCACCTCCCGTTCGACGAGATCCTGAACCTGCTCGTGGGCGACGTCTCGTCCAGAAGCCTCAAGCAGGTCATCCGCGATCTCAATACGGATCTCAAAGGCGGCATGGAAGCCCAGCAGGCGTTCATGAAACACCAGCACTCGCTGGGGAAATTTACCGCCTACATGCTCGGCATCGCGTCGCGAAGCGGTAACATGGCCGAGATTTACGATTCCACGGCCCGTTTCCTTGAGCGGCAGGACGAATTCAAGAAGAGCGTTCGCAGCGCGATGGTCACCCCGGCCATCACGATGATCGTGCTCATCGCCGTATTTATCTGGTACGTCTGGTACATCTTCCCCGCCACGGCCGGCCTGTTTTCGCAGTACAACATTGTTCTTCCCCCCATGACGGCCGCCACGCTGGCGTTTGCGGACTGGTTCGATGCCAACTACGGATGGGTGTTTTTGATCACCTTCCTGATGATCGGCGGGTTCGTGACGTTCGCGAACACAAAAAAGGGCCGCTTTTTGCTTCACCAGTATATGATCCGCATTCCGGTCATCGGGCCGCTGCTGCACAAACTGAACATCGAGATTTTCTGCCGCACGTTCGCCATCCTGTATTCGGGGAGCGGGGAGAATATCACGGTGATCAAGGTGGCGGCGGAGTCCTGCGGGAACGCTTTCCTGGAGCATCGTATCAAGACGATCACGGTGCCCATGATGGTGGCCCAGGGCGCCGAACTGGTGCGCGCGATGGAGGCCAGCGGCGTGTTCACCCAGATGGCCATCGCCCGCTTCCGCAGCGGCGCCGAGACCGGCAACGTCCGGAAAAGCGCCCAGCAGATGGCGGACTATTACGAGAAGGAGACGACACTCAAGCTGAAAGGAGCCGTTGAGACGATCCAGACGGCTGTTGCGATTATCATCACAATCGCGATATGTTTCCTGACCGTCATCTCCTCGGAGATCGCCCTCATCCAGCCGTCGTCCACCGACATCATGGGGCGCTGAAACGGATAGGGGGAATTTGAGTACATGAGATGTCGAGTACCTGAGATTTCGAGTACATGAGCTGAGATCTCGCCATTAACCGCGGTTGTTCGAGCATGCTGTTCAAGCGAAAAGGCGCAAAAGACGAAGGAAAGCCTCGCACCACGGGCATTCCGCCGGCGCCCGATGCCGGAACCGGAGCCAATGCTCCGATCCCACCGGCGGGCCGGCAAGACCCGGGCAGCCATGCCGCCCGGCGCGATGCGGCGTCGCTGTTCAGCCATGGCGCACCCGTGCCCGGCGATGGCCCCGTCCGCACCACCAGCACCCGCACGCGGGGCCGCG